>JBKJSR010000169.1:0-4343 GCA_046594355.1 Bryobacter sp. | reverse complement strand
GCGATGGAGACCAGCGGCCCGGTCTCGAGCGGCAGCAGCGAACGTACCACCAGGATCAAAAAAAGAGACGGGATCGCAACAATCAGTTCTGCCAGGACGACAAAAGCGCGCTCGGCGGCACCGCCACCCAATGCGGCGGCGGTACCCAGGGCAGCCGCGAGCAGCGTACTGGCAAACGCGGCACCGAGGGCCAGTCCAAAAGATACCCGGCTGCCATGCAGTAGCCGCGAAAGGCGGTCCCGGCCCAGTTCGTCGGTTCCCAGGGGGAATCGCGCGCTGGGAGCTTCCATCGCAGATTCGCGGTCCTGATAATCAAAGGGCACCGGAGCCAGCCAATCCGCCCCCATCGAACACAGCACGCAAATGACGGCAACGCTGCGGGCGGTCCAACTCCAGAACGCGGTCATGCGGCGCTCCGTCCGCTGGGGGACACAAGATCCGCCAGGGTGTTCACTGTCAGGCTGGCCGCCGTCATGATCCAGGTCACGCTCACCAGCACAGCCAGGTCCCGAGCTTGCGCCGCCTTCCAGGTAAGTTGGCCGAGGCCCGGCAGGTCGCACACCGCCTCAATCGGCACGGACGCACCCAGCGCCACCGTGAAAGTCGCCGCGCCCAAAGCCGCCAGTTCGGGAATCAATGGTGCCAGAACATGCCACACCAGCAGCCGGGCGCGGGTCGTACCCCTGGCCCTCGCCGCCAGCACATGGGCTTGGGTCCGCGCTTGGCCCAGCAGGTTGCGGCAGTAAAAATAGACCCGCGATCCCACTACCAGCACCAGCGCGATCGTGACGCTTCCGCCCAGATACAAAACGAGAATCGCCAGGATCGCCGCCGGAAACGCCAGCACGGCACCGGCAAGGAAGGACGCAATCCCTTCTCCCCATCGCGAGGTGAACAGCAATCCCGTCAATGCGGCGGACAAGCCCGTAACCCAGCCAGCGGCCCAGCCCACGCTCACCAGTTGCGCCGTACTTGCACCACGCTCGCCCAATAGCTCCGCGACCGGGCGATTGTACAAGCGCGAATGTCCCCAGTCGCCACGCACAAGGCCCGCCAGGCGCTGCCCGTAATAGCCGAAGACGTTGCGCTCCTGGGCCCGCTCCTGCTGCCGGACCACCCGCGACTCCTCACTCGACGTAGCCATCAGATCCCGTTCGTCCGCTTCAAATCCCGGTGCAAACCGAAGCAGCACCGCAGCCAGCAACCCCGCCACCGCCAACAAAAGCAGTCTCCTGATCGCTAAGCCACCATACCGCATACATCCAACCTCCGCTTCCATATCGGCTGACCACAGGCCTTGCTTGAAGATTAAGTACGGCGGCACCTCGAAGCTCCTTGCGGCGAAGCCGGAGGGAAGCGGAAATTGCTCCGCTCCCCTCCGGCTTCCTCTATTTGTCGCCCTGCACCAGCAGATTAAAACTGGACGATGCAGTTCGCGTGGAGGCGGCCCAGGCGCTCGAGTCGCCCCACAGCACCGTGTGCGCGGTCGAGGTCTGTGTGCCCCAGGCTACCGAGCTGCCCCAAGCCACCGCAGTCCCGTTCACATTGCTCCCCCAAAGTACCGAAGTACCCCAGGCCACCGAATCGCCCCAAGCGACGGTATCGCCCCAAGCGACGGTATCGCCCCAGGCCACCGTGGTGTTGAAGGCCAGCGTAGCGCTTCCCGTAACCGGGTTGAACACCACTCGCGGAGACAGCGCCGGACCTGCAAGGAGTGCAGTATCGGTCAACGCAGCGGCCACATCCAGATATCCAGCGCCTACGGCAAACAAGTCCTGCTGCAACACGAAGGACTGGCCGGTGACCGGATCCTCGGCCGTCGTTTGCAGCGGCAGGTACTTCGAGGCCGTCTTCATCAGGCGAGCCTTCACCTGATCCGGCGTAAGGCCGGGTTCCTTCTGGATCATCAGAGCGGCCGTGCCCGCCACCAGCGGAGCCGCCATGCTAGTCCCGCTCAGGCGGTAGTAGTCCGGAGTCAATCCGGAGCGCGAAGTTTCGAACAGCGCATAGGGCACCCGGTTGACCGAGGTTGACTTGGAGATCGAAGTTTTGGCCGCCAGCAGGGCGATGAGCCGGTTTCCAGGTGCCACCAGATCCGGTTTGGCGATATGATCGATCGCAGTAGGACCCTTCGAACTGTAGCTGGCCAAGCCATCGTCGGCGCGCGAGGCTGTGTACGCGGTCCGCATCGCCCCCACCGTGATGACGTAAGGCGAGTTTCCGGGCGCCATAATCGTGCCGTACCCCCCGTTGCCGTGAGAGTTGTTCCGCCCCTCGTTGCCCGCCGACACCACAACCACGATGCCACTCTTCCAGGCTCGTTCCACCGCCAGACACAAAGGGTCCACCCGGTAGCTCTGGTAGACGGGTCGCCCGATGGAAAGATTGATCACCCGGATGTTGTAGGCCGCCTTGAGCTGGATGGCGCGGTCGATGGCCCGGATCACCGAACTGTCCGTTCCGGCCCCATCCGCGCCGAGCGCTTGCAGATTGACGATCTGCACATCCGGTGCCAGGCCGCGGAAGCTATGGGTGTTGCGGTTGCCCATCGAAGATTGGCCGTTACCCGCCAGCAGGCCCGCGACATGGGTGCCGTGGCCGTATTCGTCTTTGGCATCGCCGCCGACGAAGCTCTCTTCGTAAACAATGATCTTCTTCCCCTTTGGTGAACCCTTCAGATCGTCGTGGTCGAAGACGCCGCTGTCGATGATTGCCACTCCTATGCCGCGCCCAGTGAGGCCGAATTGAGCCCCGGCACCGCCAAGAACGCTTTCATAGGCGTAGTCCAGTCCGGGGGACGCAGCCGCCGATGCGTGGACCGCCCGGTCCGGCGAGACTGATTCGACATCGGGGTCGCGAGACAACCGCGCGAGTTCCGTCCGCGTCACCCGCATCGCCAAACCATGTACCGATTGGAGCGCCAGCCCGCCGCGAGTCTTCCGCTGTTGCCCGGCGCGAGCGAGCCGGCCCCGGTTGGTTTCCCGGTAGCGGACGATGACATCGACACCATCATCCGCATCCGTGCCGGACGCCACCGACCCTATATTCTGTCCGAGCGCCGCGCCGAGGATGCCAATCAACAAAACGACCGCAACCCGCATACCGCCCCACAGGGCAAATCGCGGCACGGATTTCTTTCCTTCATCTCTGAACATTTCTAACCGTCTCCTTTGTCTAGTACCCACGTGCGAGGTCCGGTCGCCGAGAGGGCGGACTGCTACGAACTCTGCTATAACGGGAACTGGTTTTTACGTATCGGCCGGAATTGTCTGGACTTGAACTTTCTTTTAAAAAAATGCGGCGCCAGACCGATAAGCACTGCGGGAGGAACGAATCTTCCATAAAGGCGGCGAAGTACCTCTTCCATGAAAGGCAAGGCCAAGTTCCTTCTCGCGGCGTACATATCGGCGGGCCTATCGCTTCTGGCCTGCATGATCTGGACGGCGGGCGTGCCGCATCCGCTCTTGTTCTTCGCCGGGTTGTGCAGCATCGCCGCCGTCGGCAGCCTGAAGATTCACTTGCCGGGGATGACCGGGACCCTCTCGGCAAATTTCCTGTTGCTGTTTCTGTGCTTTCTCTGGCTGGATTTAAGCGAGACAATCCTGGTTGCCGCCATTGGCGCCGCAGTGCAGTCCGTGTGGAGAACCAGGACCGCCCCCAAGTTGCTGTACGTGCTGTTTAATGTGGCTAACATCGCGTTGGCGTCATGGGCCGGCTTTGAAACACGCACCGTCTTCGCGGCGCTGTTTCCGGGTCAGCCGGGCGACTTGTCTCTACTCCCGGCGGCGGCCGTGTTCTTCCTCGCCAATACTTTACCCGTTTCGGCGGCAATTGCTTTGACGGAGAACAAGCGATTGGGTCCGCTGTGGCGGGAGTGCCACTTCTGGTCTTTCCCCTATTACCTGCTCGGTGCCCTGCTGGTCCTCGGGCTGGACGCCACGGCGGCCCATTTTGGCTGGCAGGTGGCTCTCCTGTTGGGGCCGGCCGTCTATATCCTTTATGGAGCCTACCGCAATTACACCCTACGGCTCGAGGAACAGACCGACTACACCGCCGAGCTGCAACGGCTCAATTGCAGCGCCGAAGCCGCCCTCGAACAGGCCGTCGAGGCGCAGGAGCGTTACCAGGAGCTCTTCGACGGCGCTACCGACATGATCTTCACCCTCGACGGCGATGGCCGTTTTCTCTCCCTGAACGGAACGGGCCGGAAATGGACCGGCTTGGAATCCGGGCTAGCCCCGGACCTCCGCCTCGTGGACCTGATCCCGCCTGAAGAACGCGAGCAGGTTCAGGCCTCTTTACAGCAGCTCTTGCACGGAGGAGAACAGAGCTCGCTCGAAACC
>JBKJSR010000126.1:0-5440 GCA_046594355.1 Bryobacter sp. | reverse complement strand
CAACCAGCGCCGCCGATGCAATCGCGCCTGCGCCTATGGTGGAAAGCACGGCCGCCATAAGAAAGAACAACACTACGACCCCACCGGCATTGCCTCCCGCGAGCCGCATCAGCGCCTCCGCCACGCGCTCAAGCGTCCCGTTCACTTCCGCCTGGGTGAACAGCAAAGTCACGCCCACCAGCGTTAGAAACAGGGAAGAGGGAAAGCCCGCCATCACCTGATTTGCATCTATGCCCGCTACGAGGCTGATGCCCCAGGCAAAAGCGATCGCGACAAAGCCTACATTCAGGCGCGTCACACAACTCAGCAGAATCACTACCAGCAGGGCGCATAGCGAGATCATCGCCACATTCATCGTCGATACCCTGCTGATTTATGCCAAGACACCAACCCATCCTACAGGCTGTCTTGCTCAGGCGCGAAACTAAGCGAGGATTTCTTTCACGACACGCCCGCCAATAGGTCATCGCTAAATTCATCTTCAATACTCTGCCGATTTACGTCGGGACGCCAAGCCATCCTACAGGCTGTATTGCTCAGGCGCGAAATGAATCTGAATCTTCCTCACGACACCTCCGCGAATAGGTCATCGCTACATTCATCTTCAATACGCTGCCGATTTACGCCGGGACGCCAATCCTTCCTACAGGCTGTTTTGCTCAGGCGCGAAACTAAGCGAGGATTTCTTTCACGACACGCCCGCCAATGTCGGTGAGCTTTTTGTAGCGGCCCGCATGCAGATAGGTCAGGCGGTTCTGGTCGAGGCCCATCGCATGGAGAATGGTCGCGTGTACGTCGCGCACAGGAATTTCTTCGGCCGCCGCTCGAACCGAGAAATCATCGGTCTCGCCATAGGTAGCCCCAGGCTTGATGCCGCCTCCGGCCATCCATACCACCAGCCCATACTGGTTGTGATCGCGGCCCGGCTTGTCGGTAGTCAGGTTGTTGTCAAACGGAGTACGGCCCATCTCCGAAGCCCAGACGACAAGCGTCGAATCGAGCAGGCCCCGCGCCTTCAAATCCTTTAGCAAGCCCGCAACAGGTTGATCTACTTCCTTGCAATGCACCGGAATGCGATCGGCGATAGCGCCATGATCATCCCAACGGTCGCCGCCTGCACCGTGCAGCAGCTTCACGAATCTCACGCCGCGTTCCACCATCCGCCGGGCCAGCAAGCACTGCTTCCCGAAAGGTTCGGTCACCTCATCGTCAAGGCCATAGAGCTTCCGCGTCGCCGCAGATTCCTGCGTTAGGTCGACGAGTTCGGGTGCCTTTGCCTGCATCCGGAAGGCCAACTCATACGAGGCGATCCGCGCTTCCAGCTCGCCTGTCGAAGTCCGTTCGGCTGCATGCTGCTCGTTCATCCACTTCAACAAATCGAGCTCACGCCGCTGCTCGGCTGGAGACAGGTTCGGGTTCAAATCTATGATCGGCGTGTCGCCATTGCGGAACAATGTGCCCTGATATGCCGCAGGCAAATATCCATTACCCCACACACTCGCGCCGCCAATGGTCGCCCCCCGGCGATCTCCCATCACGATAAATCCAGGCAGATCCTGATTCTCGGTCCCAAGGCCGTAAGTCACCCAGGCACCAATCGAGGCGCTGCCCGGAAACATGCTGCCAGTGAGCGCGTGATAGACAGCCGGCCCGTGATTGTTGTTATCGACTTTGACGCCATGCAGAAAGGCGAGATCGTCAATCGTCGAACTCAGATGCGGCAATAAATCCGATACCCAGCGGCCGGTCTGACCATGCTGCTTGAAGGGCGCAACCGGCGGAATCAGACGGTTCGGCGCCGCCGAAAAAGTTGCGATCTCACCTACGGTCCCCGCTGCCATTGGCATCTGCTTGCCAGCGTGTTTAATCAGCTCCGGCTTGTAGTCGAATGTATCCATCTGGCTCACGCCACCCTCCATGAACACAAAGATGCAGCTTTTGGCCTTCGCCTCCCGGTGGGGCTTTCGCGCCGCCAGCGGCTGCTCGGCTGCGAGTAAGTCGCTCAAGGCCAGCCCGCCAAGCCCGAGATACGAATTGAATAACAGTCTCCGTCTTGAAGTCATACCCGATTACTCCGTGAACAAAAATTCGTTTGAATTAAACAACACGCGCGCCAGCGCTTCCAGCTTGCCGGAAAACGACGCAAAGCGATCCAGTTCCTGCGCCCGCGGGCTACGCCCCAGCACCAGCTCAAACATACGCCGAACCTGGTCTTCTTTCTTCAGGCCCGCTTCGGCCTCCACGCGTCGGGCCAAGTGCGCGCTTTCTTCCTCTACCAGATAGCCGTTCATCATCGACAGGGCCTGCAGCGGTGTAGTGGTTGAGCTGCGGCGATCACAGGATTCGCTAAACACGATCGCGTCGAAAGAGGCCATCATCGGCAACGGCAGAGAGCGTCGCTGAAAAGTGTAGACAGAGCGCCGGCGGGCATCGCTCTCCTTCTCGTTTGGCTCCCACATCAAGTCGCCACTTCTTCCGTAGCGGGCAAAGTCCGCCAGATCCGCAGGCAGAGGAGGATATACGCTTGGCCCGCCCATCTCCAGATTCAGCCTCCCGGACACGTGCAGAATGCTGTCCCGGATTGCCTCCGCTTCGAGACGGCGCCGGTTGAATTTCGCCAGCAGCCGATTCTCCGGGTCTATCGTTGCATCTTTCAGCGCCGGATTTTCAGCGGCCTGCCGGTAAGTTGCCGAATTTAGCATCAACTTATGGATCGCCTTGGTATCCCAGTTGCTTTCCATCAATTGCACGGCCAGCCAGTCGAGTAACTCCGGGTGTGTGGGCCGCTCCCCATTGACTCCAAAATCGGAAGTGGTACGCACAATGCCTGCACCAAAATGCTGCTGCCACAAACGGTTCACCCACACTCGTGCGGTTTGCGGATTATCTTTTGAAGCAATCCATTTTGCAAGCGTCGTTCTTCGTCCGCGGGTTACGAATTGCCGGTAGCGATCCGTGTCCAGTACGGCTGCCTCACCATGTCCGGTGATGGTGGATAGAAAGCCCGGCTCCACTACTTCTCCCGGCTGCCTGTAATCGCCGCGCAACAATATCCGTGATGGAGCGATATCCGGTCCGCTCGGAGGCCCCGCCACGTTCGTTACGCTCAATACGTTAGGCTTCCAGCGCGCCAGCCGTTTCTGATAGACAGACAGCTTGGCGCTCAGCTCTCCATGCCGGGCTTTCTCTTCAGCCGTGAAGATGGACTTACCCGAATACTTCGCGGCAGCTTCGCGCTTCACATCTTCGAGCCCAAGCGCGTCAAAGCGCTTGGAGGCATCAAGGCCCCGGCCATAAGCGGCGCGCAGCGCTTCGAGCAGCGGAGCTTCCACCGCGTCAAGCAACTTCTGTTCTGCTGCATCGCCGCTTCGTTCGGCATTTTCCAGCAGTTCCGCATAACGCTCTACTTGCCGGGGGCTGAAGATTCCGCGCTCCCCTGCGTTCAACTTTAGCTCCAGCCGCAAGTCCGCTTTGCCAAACTCTTTTGCCTCGGCCGCGCGCGTCTTCCGCGCCGCAACCAGCTTCGTGAGCAACTCCTTCTCAAAGTCGTTCAGCTCATGCTTCTCCGGCCCTTCCTTCAATCGCTTTTCATAGTCGGCGACCTGTTTGGCGGCCTTGGCCGCAAACGCCTTGTCTTTATAAGGAACAGCGACGTCACGCCCAGCCTCCGACGCCTGGAAAAAAGCCTGCATGCGGTAGTAATCGCGTGTAGGAATTGGATCGTACTTATGGTCGTGACACCGGGCACAGCCCACCGACAAACCAAGAAATACGCTCCCGACGGCTCCGGTTACTTCCGCCAGATAATTCTGTCGCACTTCGGACGCCACCAGATTGGAGCGATCCCACGGGGCAAGGCGCAAAAATCCAGTCGGCACAAAGCCCTGCACATCCGGTTGATAGTTGTTCCGGGTTTTCGAATGCTCATCGCCGCCCGCAATCTGCAGCGTCACAAAGCGGTCGTAGGGCATGTTGGAATTGAAAGCCTCAATCACCCAGTCGCGATAACGCCAGGCGTTGCCGATTGCCCCATCACCCTCCAGGCCGGAAGTCTCCCCAAAACGCGCCACATCGAGCCAATGCCTGCCCCAGCGCTCGCCGTAGCGGGGATCGTCGAGCAACCGGTCTACCGTCTGCTCATAGGGCTCTTTCAGAAAACGAGCCAATTCTGCAACATCGGGCGGCACCCCAACCAGATCGAGATAAAGCCGACGCGCAACAGTCTGCCGCGAAGCCTCAGCCGCTGGTGCAATCTTTTTAGCCTCAAGCTTTGCGAGCACAAAGCGATCAATTTCATTGCGCACCCAGGCCATGTCCTTCACCGCCGGCGGCATAGCCTTTACCGGCTTCTCATAGGGCCAACGCCAAGCTGCCTGCAGCGTGCCTTTTTCGGCAGGCAAAGATCTTACCCATTCCTCCAGCAACGCAATCTCACGCTGGTCGAGTGACCCGCCAACGGGCATTTTTGGTGCCAATTCTCCGCGCACCATTTTGATCAAAGTACTCTGTTCCGGGTGCCCGCCCACGACAGCTTTGCCGTGCTTGGTTCCTCCGGCTAAGACAGACGCCTTGTTGTCGACCGAAAATCCACTCGTCTTTAGCTTTGCGCTGTGACAAGCTCCGCACTTGGTGAGCAGCAACTCATCCACCTCGGCGGCAGTGAGTAAGTTGGCGAAAAGCAGGAATACGCTCAAACAGATATCTCGATGCATGACGCTGATATTATATATCGCCCTTCGCTCGCTGGGGTGCCTGCCCCGGCCTCAGCCCTGTAATATGATTTGATCCGGTGGATAAAGATCTTCAGAGCGTGCTTGGAATCCTGGTCGCTTCCCTCGGCGGAGCTGCCATCGGCATCGAGCGCCAGCATTCCGGCCACGCGAGCGGCCCACACTCGCGCTTTGCCGGGCTACGCACCTTCACCTTGCTTGGCGGCATTGCTGGCATTTCCGCATACCTCTGGATTAGAGGATTCGAGGTTCCCGGAACAATCCTGATGGCCGGCGCAGCCGCACTGATACTGGCCGCCTACTTCGCCGCTAGCCGCAAAGATATCGACGCCACCACCGAAGTTGCAGCCCTGATCGTGCTCGCGGCCGGCTTTCTCTCCGGCATCGGCTTTTGGGCTCTCTCCAGCGGCATCATCGCCGTCACTTCCGTGCTGCTCGTTGAAAAATCCCGACTCCATACACTGATCGAAAGACTTCCCGATGCCGGACTCCAAGCCGGATTCCGTTTCGCCCTCATGGCTCTGGTCGTCCTCCCTTTGCTGCCCGAAGGCCCCTATGGCCCGCTCGGCGGTATACGTCCGCGCGAGCTCTGGATGATCGTCTTGCTGATCTCCGGGCTTAGCTTTATCGGATACGTAGCAAGTCTCGTCGTCGGTGCAGGCCGCGGATATGTCGTTACAGGCTTGCTCGGTGGGCTCATCTCATCCACC
>JBKJSR010000043.1:0-4467 GCA_046594355.1 Bryobacter sp. | reverse complement strand
CCTACAACCAAACGAAGTCCACTGGCAGCGGCATATCTGGCAACTCCGCCCGCAGCGCTTCAGGATGGGTGCCGGCTTGCGGCACCCAACAGAAGACGTCCAGTCGGATTGGCCAAGTCGGCGAAGGTGCCGCAACCCGGCCCGTAGGCTTGGTGGATCGCCTGACTCATTGGGCAAAGCAATTGCCCGTGCATGGGTAGCAGATTCAGATCCGATCCTTGCACCGGCAACCTCGACCCACAACGTGCGCACTGATATTTAAAAGTCAATTTCCGAAAGACTGATTCGTCAGGGCAGTTTGGCCTTGATCAATTCGCTGAGGGCCTTGCCGTCGACATTCTTGCCGGCCAATTTCGCTTGGGCCGCCTTCATCACCAGGCCCATCTGCGCCTTGCCGCTGGCGCCTGTTTCCGCCATTGCTTCCGTGACCGCCGCTTCCAGCTCTTCCGCACTCGCCTTCTGGGGCAGGTAGCTTTCGATGATCGCCAGCTCAGCGGCTTCCTTCTCGGCTAGCTCCGGTCGGCCGGCATTCGTGAATTGCTCCATCGAATCCATGCGCTGCTTGCCCAACGTTTTGAGCAGCAGTTGCCCGGTGGCTTCGTCGGCTTCTTTCATGTTGTCCGCCTTGTATTTCATCAAGGCTGTCTTAATGGCTCGAACCACACTCAGGCGAAGCTCCTGCTTTGCCTTCATCGCTTCGACCATGTCACTTTGGATACGCTCTGTCAAACTCATGCTGTTTGCTATTCTAGTGAAATCACCTGCGGTTTATCTGTTTTGCAGTAATTTCCATCATGTACATCAAGAAACAACGCCTTCTGACCCCAGGACCCACGCCGCTTTTGCCACAGGCTCTCCACGCCATGATGGGCTCGGATATGCATCACCGGACGGAAGATTTCCGTAAGGTTTACAAGTCGGTGCTCTCCGGTCTCAAAGAAGTGATGCAGACCCAGAATGATGTGATCGTCCTGGTTGCCTCTGGCTCTGGAGCCATGGAAGCTTCGATTCAGAATTGCTTTTCCTGCGGTGAAGAAGTTCTCGTCTGCTGCGCCGGTAAGTTTGGCGAACGCTGGATCGCCCTCACCAAAGCTTTCGGCCTCAAGCCCACCGTGATCGAGCAGCCCTATGGCAGTGTCGTCAGCCCTGCTCAAGTGGCTCAAGCTCTCGAAACGAACCCAAATATTCGCGGAGTCTTTGTGCAGGCTTCAGAAACTTCCACCGGTGCCGCGCACGATATCGAAGGTATGGCGAAAGTCATTCGCAACTACGACGCCCTGTTCGTCATCGACGCCATTACCGGCCTCGGCACCATGCCCCTCAAGATTGATGAATGGGACCTCGACATCGTGATCGGCGGTTCGCAAAAGGCTTTCATGATTCCTCCCGGACTCGCCTTCCTCTCGGTGAGCGAGCGCGCCTGGAAGCGCATGGACGAAGCCAAAAACGCCCGTTTTTATTTTGATCTGAAACGCGAACGCAAGAGCGCCGTCAACGGTGAGAGCGCCTGGACGCCCGCCGTCAGTCTGCTGCTCGCCATGAACGAATCCCTGAAATACATCAGGAATCTCGGCATGGACAATCTCATCAAGAATGCTCAAATGCTAGCCGCCGCTACCCGCGCCGCCGCCACTGCTCTTGGTTTGGAACTATTCTCCGGCAACAACCCGGGCTCTTCCGTCACCGCCATCCGAGCCCCACAGGGCATGGATTCGAGCGTCATCGTCAAGGACTTCCGCAACCGCTTTGGGTCCATCATTGCCAACGGTCAAGGCTCGATGAAGGGTCAAATCTTTCGCGTCGCCCACCTCGGCTATTTCGATTTTGCCGACCTCTTTGCCATGGTCGCAGAACTGGAAATCATCCTCGCGGCCAATGGCTACCCCGTTCAGTTTGGCAGCGGCGTAGCCGCCGTACAAACCGTCTATGCCGAAGCCGCGTTTTCAAAAGAACTCTCGAAGGAACATGTCGCTGTATAAATTCGAATGAAGATTCTCGTTGCAGAACCAATTGCCCAAGCTGGCTTCGATTTGCTGGCCGCCCAGCCTGGCTGGACCGTAATCCAGGCCGACCCAAAAACTTATCAGGATCACCTCGCCGATTGCGAAGCGCTTCTCGTCCGCTCTGCCGTTAAAGTCAATGCCGACTTGATCAGGAAGGCACCCAAGTTACGCATCGTTGGCCGCGCTGGTGTGGGCGTCGACAACGTAGATCTTCAGGCAGCCACCAACGCCGGCATTCTGGTCATGAACACTCCGGGTGGCAATGCGATCTCGGTCGCTGAACATACGCTCGGGCTTATGTTGGCCATGGCCCGGTCGATCCCGAATGCCAGTCAGTCCACCAAGGCCGGCAAATGGGAAAAGCGCAAGTACATCGGCACTGAGCTCCGAGGCAAAACTCTTGGTGTAGCGGGCATGGGTTCGATCGGTCGCGAAGTCGTTCTGCGTGCGCGTAATTTTGGCATGCGGATCCTCGGTTCCGATCCCTATGTCAGCTCCCAGCAGGCTGAAGACCTCAACGTAACGCTTGTCGATCTCAATACACTACTTGCGGAGAGCGACTACATTACTCTTCACGTCGCGCTCACGCCCGAGACGACCAAAATGATCAATCGCGAGACCATCGCAAAAATGAAGACGGGCGCACGCATTGTCAATTGCGCTCGCGGCGAACTGGTGAACCTCGATGATTTGGTCGAAGGTCTCGCCTCCGGCAAGCTCGGTGGCGCGGCTCTCGACGTTTTCGATCCCGAGCCTCTCCCCGCCGATCATCCGCTCTTCCAGCAGCCAAACCTGATCGCCACTCCGCACATCGGTGGCTCTACCGAAGAAGCGCAAGAAATTGTCGGCATACGCATTGCCGAACAAGTTGCGGAATACCTCAAAAACGGCATCGCGATCAATGCCGTCAACATGCCTGCTCTGTCGCCGGAACAATACCGGGCTCTCGGGCCATACATTTCTCTCTCCGAACGTCTCGGTACCTTTGCTTCGTTCATCAGCGATTCGAATCCCGTTACCGTCAAGTTCACTTACTCCGGTCGCGTCGCCGAGCAGAACACGACCCTCGTTCGCAACGCCGGTCTCAGTGGCCTTCTGGCCCGCTCGCTGGCTTGCAAGGCAAACCTGATCAACGCGATGCAGATCGCGGCCGACCGCGGCCTGAATATCAGCGAGAATCACCTCCTCCGCGCCGGCCACACCGATTCCATCCGCATCGAAATCGAAACCTCCGCTGGCAAGACCAGCGTCGAAGGCGCTGTCATTCTCGACAAGCCCCGCTTGCTCTCCGTCGACGGCATCTATTGCGAAGCTCCTCTCGATGGCTTTTTGCTCTATCTGAAAAATCTCGACGTGCCTGGCGTCATCGGTTACATAGGGACGGTGATGGGCAAGAATGGCATCAATATCGCCAATTTTTCGCTCGGCCGTGAAGAGTCCACTGCAAGCGATCATGGCCCGGCGAAAGCCACGGCGATCATCTCTTGCGACGCTGCGGTTCCCGAGCACGTCTTGTCGCAACTGCTTGAGAATCCCAATATTCGTCAGGCCCGCAACGTCGAGTTCTAGAGCTACGCCGGGCGGCAGATGTTATTCTAGAGATACCCCGATTCGAAGGGGACAAAGAAGTACAAAAACTAGGGATATTCCCGAACGACGCGGCGAAGGGGCGCTCAAAGTGACAATCACTTTATCGCCCCTTCTCCCATTTAAAGGCCAATTTTTCCATGTCGAAGATGCTCGATGAAATCCGTCAACAGCCTGAAGCACTGGCCAAGACCCTCAAACAGGAATGGAAGGGCATCGAAAAACTGAAGCGGCAATTTGAAGCTTATCCTCCCCGCCTGATCGTGCTCGCCGCTCGCGGCACCAGCGACAACGCCGCCCAGTTTGGCCGCTACCTCCTCGAATTCCTCACCGGCATCCCTGTTTCGCTGGCCGCGCCCAGCCTGTATACCCTCTACGGTGCCAAGCTCGACCTCGAAGACGCACTGGTCGTGGGCATCTCGCAGTCTGGCGAATCCACCGACACCAACATTGTGCTCGAACGCGCCAAGGAAGCGGGTGCTTTTACTCTTGGCATTACCAACGAAGCAAATTCCAACCTGGCCAAACTCGGCCACGCAACGATTTTGGTTCGCGCCGGCAAAGAAAAATCCGTTGCCGCAACCAAGACCTACACGAGCCAACTGATGGCCATGTATATGTTGGCCTACGCTCTCGGTGCCAATCTCAAATTGAAAGATCTTGAGGGCCTGCCGACGCTGGCCGAAAAGGCGCTCAAGCTCGAGCCGCAAGTAGCTGCGATGGCGGGGCGGTATCGATTCATGCAGCATGCGGTGGTGGTTGGCCGTGGCCTCAATTACGCCAACGCTTTCGAATTTGCACTCAAGTTGATGGAGACCTGCTACGTGATTGCAGAACGCTTTTCGAGCGCCGATCTTCTCCACGGGCCGATCGCGAT
>JBKJSR010000750.1:0-5865 GCA_046594355.1 Bryobacter sp. | reverse complement strand
TGGCGATGCAAGGATCAGGATGTGCGGGAAGCGATCCGGTATATCGTTGAGGAGCAGGGCGAAGATATGGCAGTGTTTGTTGGCGGTGATGTCCGACGCCGAACACTCAGTAAGCATCCCAGCGCTGGCTTCACTTTCATGTCGCGCACCTTATTCAACAGCATGAATCCCCGGCCTCTTTGCCTCGGTTGAAAGCGGCTGAAGAGATGTCTGGGGCGAAGACGATTAGCGCTCGCCCAAAGCGTGTCCTATGTCAGGCTGGAAATTGGTCGATAGCCCGAGTTTGCGGTGCTCGACCATGATGCAGCGGTCCATGATGAAGTCGAGGCCAGCAGCTTGGGCTATCGCTTCCGCTTCCTCGTTGACGATGCCAGACTGCAACCAGACCGCCTTGGTGCCAATGGCGATGGCTTCACGGACGACTGCGGGGGTTTGCTGTGGACGACGGAAGACGTTTACGAGATCCACGGGGATTGGGATGTCCGCAAGAGTGGCGTAAGCAGTTTCACCCAGAATTTGCGTTTCTTTGGGGTTGACGGGGATGATGCGGTAACCATAGCGCTGGAGGGCCATCGCAATGCCGTAGCTGGGCCGCGAAGGATCGTTTGAAAGACCGACGACGGCGATGGTCTTCGATTCCCTCAGCAGTTCCTCAATCGTTCGCATCGGGTTCCGTGTCCATCTTCAACAGATGTTTGAATTTCGCGACTTCAGCCAGCTTGAGATGGCGCATCTCGCCAGGCTTCAAGGCTGCCAGTTCGAGAAAGCCGATCTTGACCCGCTTGAGTTTCTCAACCAGAAATCCGAAGTGCTTGAACATCATGCGGATCTGATTCTGCCGACCTTCGGTGAGCTGGATTTCGTACCAGGGATTGTCGGCGCGGCTTAACACTTTGATCCCCGCGGGCTTGGTCTTCTTGCCGAACAACGGAACACCGGCGCGAAAATCTTCGAGCTGTTTTTCACTCAAAGTCCCATTCGCCTTGACGACGTAAGTCTTGACGATATTTGTCCGCTTGCTCATGATGCGATTGGCGAACTCGCCATCGTTGGTGAACAGGAGCAGGCCTTCGCTGTGATAGTCGAGTCGGCCGATGGGATAGACGCGTTCTTTGACGCCGCGAATCAGGTCGGCGACAGTTTTGCGATCTTGCGGGTCGCTCATCGTGGTGACCATTTCGCGCGGCTTGTGGGCCGCGATGTACAGCATGCTCTTGGGGGCATGAAGCAGCTTGTTGTCGACCTTGATGTGATCGACCGAGAGATCGGCCTTAGTGCCCAGCTCGAGCACCACCTTGCCGTTGACACGGACGCGGCCTTCGAGAATCAATTCCTCGGCTTTGCGGCGGCTAGAGACACCCGCCTGCGACATGATTTTTTGTAATCGTTCTGCGGCCACTATGGATATCCGATCAGGCGCTTTCGGCGCTTTCCGTTTCGGGCTCAACGGCGGGAGCGTCACCGTGGCTTTCGCCGGTGACAGACTGTGTTTCCGACTGCGGACCTTTGACTTCGGCAAGCGGGAGGAGATCATCGTCCATCGCCAGACGACGCAATTCTTCAAATTCCTTGAGCGTTGGCAACTCTTTCAGATCCTTAAGGCCAAACTGGATCAGGAATTCAGGTGTAGTTTTGTAGAGTACCGGCTTGCCTACGACATCCTTGCGGCCGGCAGTGGTGATCAGCTTGCGGTCGAGCAGCGGCTTGAGCGACCCTACGCCCTGGGTGCCACGGATTTGCGCAATCTCGGGTGCGGTGACAGGCTGCTTGTAAGCGATGATGCAGAGCGTCTCGACGGCGGGAGCAGACAGCTTGAGCGGCTGCTTCTGGCTCTGGAAGAACTGCCGTAGGGCTTCGTCGAATTCCGGCTTCGTTCCAAAATAATAGCCGCCGGCCTTGGCATGAATCTGAAATCCGAATTGCACCTGCTCAAAGGAAACAATCAGTTCCTGAATCAGCCTTTCGATCAACTCGGGCTCGCGGCCCAAGCCCTTGGCGATGTCGAGGCTCGACATCGGTGCCGGGGTCACATAAATGATCGCCGCGATCATCGGCTTGAGCTGATCTTCCTCGCTGAGGGTCTGCGTCTCTTCGACAAACAAGTCTGCGTCAAATACGACTTCTTCGACCGGTTCGCCCGTGCCGGCAGCCGATTCTTCTGGCAATGCTTCAACTACCGTGTTCTGTTCTTCCATCTCTTCTTCGTCTGTTGCTTACTTATATTCTTGTTCTACTGCCGCGAGATCGCTTTCCTGTGGGAAAGCTTCTTCAAAACCCGCACTGCGGGCGAGAACGATCTCGCCGAAAATCTCATCTTGCACCAGTTCGAGGGCCTGGCGCTTGACCATCTCAAGAATGGCCAAAAACAGGCAAATCATGCCGCGGCGGCTCTTCTGCCGCTCAAACAGTTCACGGGCGCTAAAGCGCTCTCCGTTTGCTACCCGCTCAAATACGACCCTCAGATGCTGGATCATCTCGGGCACAGTCACATCTTCACCGGAAATCTCGTAGACCGGACGATTCTTCGCACGATCAAGCACAGACTCAAGCGTCTTGACGAGATCGAAAAGCGTAACCGAGAGCCCTGGATCTACATCATCGCCGAGTAGCTTATCAACCTGCGGATTCGTCCAGATCGCCTCTTCAATCTGACGCTTTTGCTCAAGCATCTGAGCGGCACTGCGAAAGCGTTCGTGTTCGAGCAGCCGGTCGACCAGTTCCTTGCGGGGGTCGTCCTCCGGCATAATTTTCTCGAGTTCCGGATCGCGGGGCAACAGCAATTTGCTCTTGATGTGGATCAAGGTGGCGGCCATGTACACGAATTCGGAGCCCAGTTCCATATCCATCGCCATCGCCTTTTGCATGTACTCAAGGTATTGGGAAGTAATGCGGGCGATCGGAATGTCGTAAATGTTGATCTGCTGCTTGCGGATCAGGTCCAGCAGGAGATCCAGAGGGCCCTCGTATTGCTGGAGTTGGATTTGAAACGAAGACACTACTTCGTAAAGTAGCACGCCCGGCCTGATTTGCCGCAGCGGGATTGATGCGGGTTGCGATTCCGCAGCCACAAATGCTGAAGGGCCGAATGGTGCGGAGATAGGAAGGGTCCGAGGCACAAGGGGCCGGGAAGACGGTGTTGGGATATAGATTGGGCGCATGTCGGCAGGGTCTATTACAAAGCGGCGATTCTGCCGTCAGTTTCAAAGAGAGTTGGATGGGTTGACCAGGACGCCCGTGTCCCGCCGTTGCGAATCTTCGTTTTGAGATTCGCAACGGCGGCGGAATAACGGAAAGTCCTGGTTGCGGAGTCGGTGCCATTGCAAACGGCAGCCGGACGCCGCTTTCGTCAGAAGCCGATCTTCAAAGCGAGTTGAATGATGCGGGGATCGCGAGCGGAAGTGATCTGGCCAAACGCCGCCTGGTCGATGAAGCGATTGGGCGGGTTCCACTGCGGGTGGTTGGGAAAGTTGAAGAACTCGACGCGGAATTGAGTGTTGATGCGTTCGGTGATTTTGGTGTTCTTCAGGATGCCGATGTCGATGTTGTGAATGAGGGGGCCCGTGACGGTGGATCGGCCGGCGGTGCCATACCGGATCGGAGTCTGGACGGCAAAGCAGTTGGTGGCGAAGTACCTGTCGACGGTGCGGGCACTAGAGGCGAGGTTGGGGTTGCAGACCAGGTCGGGGCGGGCGTTATCGGTGCCGGAGCCGAAGACATCGCCGTTGAACTTAACGGTCATCGGCAGGCCAGTTTGATAGGTGTAGATGCCGTTCAACGACCAGCCGCCGATAAGCTTGTCGAAGAAGGCGGGCGCGTTGCCAAGGAAGGTTTTGCCCTTGCCGAAGGGAAGATCGTAGATTACCGACGCGCTCAGGCGATGGCGATGGTCGATGCTGGCCAAGCCCTTGTCGGCTTTCTTGTTGAAGATGTCCTGGATGCGGTTGCCAGTATCGTGAGGTCCGCCGCCGTTGAAGCCGGTGGCGTCGGAGAGAGCCTTCGAGAAGGTGTAAGAGACGAGCCAGGTGATGCCCTTGGAATGGCGTTTTTCAAGACGCAACTGAGCCGAATTATAGTTGGAGAAGGCGGTGGAGGTGGTTTGGAAGATGTTATCGAGCAGATAGAGAGCGTTGTTCTCCCAAACATTGATGGCGTAAGGGATCAGGCGGCGAAAGCGAGGCCGGAGCCCGGCATTCTCGACTGGATCGGCGGAGAAGGGTTGGCCGGTGACGGGGTTGCGGGGCTGGGCGGGAATGGCGCTGAGAGGTACGGTGGCGGAGGGGCCATTGGGCTCGGCGGAGTTGGTATTCTCGCGGCGATTGAGGCGCGTGCCTTTGCTGCCGACATAGGACATTTCGACCAGGATGTTGCCGGGCAGCTCACGCTGGATGCCAAAGTTCCAATGCTGAACGTAGGCGTTCTTGAAGTCGGGAGAGACGTCATTGGGGCCGGGGTTGAATTGACCGGGTCCGGGGTTGGCGATGAGATAGCCGAGGAAGGTTTCGGCGGTGGGGAGGCCGTCCTGGAAGAGGCTGAGGCTCTGTTGATCTTCCTTCATGTTGGGCAGATTTTCGAGGGTGTCCTGGGTGATGAAGAGCGGCACCGTATCGAAGAAGATGCCGTAGCCGCCCCGGATCACGGTTTTGCTGACGGGGCGATAGGCGAAGCCAAAGCGCGGTCCCCAATTTTTCTTGGCGGCGGGGAAGAGCGAGCGGGGGAGTTCCTGACCGGCGCGTCCCCAGTTGGGAGCAAAGCGCTGGTTGCCGGGCTGTAGGAAAAAGAGTGCGCCTTCGTTGAAATTCGAGGGACGGCGGTCGGGGTAGGTGAGGGTGGAGATGCGGTTCTCCAGTTCATAGGGCGGCGCATAGTACATGTAACGCAGGCCGAGATTAATGGTCAATTTAGAACTGACTTTCCAGTCGTCCTGAATGAAGCCGGCATACTCGGTGGAGCGCAAGTCCTGGAAGAAGCCACTTACACGGCGCCCTTTCTGACGCGGCAGACCGAGGAGAAAATTGGCGAAGGTGTTTCCCGTGTTGGCGAAGCCCTGCTGACCGCTCCAGTTGGCGTTACCGAAATCGAAGTTACCGCGAAGAGTATTGGCGCGGACGATGGCGTTGCGGACGCGGCGTAACTCACCGCCCACCTTGATGAAGTGACGGCCCTTGTTGAAAGAGAGCTGATTCATAAACTGGAAGGTGTTGTTGCGGGGGCGGTATGGGCCATCGCCGTCACCGATGGCGGAGAAGCCGCTAATGGAAACGCTGGGTGCGCCGCGGAGGCCGGGCGTGCTGCCAAATTCGACGCCGCGCAGGCCGAGTTCCTTCACTATGTCACGGTCGGCGACGGTGTTTTCGGCGGCCTGAAACTGCGCCCAGCGCAGATATCCGAACTTGAACTCGTTGACGGTGGTGGGTCCGAAGACGTGGGTGTGGGCGATGGTGCCCGCCATCTGCCGCTGGTTGTCGAAGGCACCGTATCCGGGCAGGTTTCTTGGCGTGAAGGCGTTGGAATCGGTGATGCTGTAGCGGGCCATCAGGGTGTCTTTGGCCGAGAACTGATGGTCGCCGCGCAAGCTGAAGAGATCGTAGTTGCTGGTGCGGGTGCGGCCGTCAAAGAAATTCTGCACGGGGTTGCCGTTGGCACCACGGCCGCCGGCGATGTTGGGGTCTGGGATCATGCCGGGAAAGTTAAGCATGTTGCGCGCCACTGGGTCGAAACGGCCGACGGGGACAATGTTACCGGGGAAGAGATCGCGGACAAAGACATTGCCCATCAGGCGGGAGGTGCGGGCATCATAGATGCCATTGCGGGGTACGGTGCGGCCCATTGCGTCGGTGCCCTGGCTGGCACCGAGGAAGGTTGAAA
>JBKJSR010000422.1:0-5751 GCA_046594355.1 Bryobacter sp. | reverse complement strand
AGATAGCGTTACCTATCCTCTCCTAAATTCGCCCTTCCCAGCGCAAACCCACACGAAACAGAAGTGGAGCCCCAGTCTGCGGAAACGGTGTAAAGCCAGTCAATATCCGCCGGTTCGCCATATTCTCGATCGCCAATGTCGCCTTCAACCCATGTCCCAATTCCTGCCGAGCCGTCAGTTGCAACAACGCAAAACCCGGCAGCAATTGCGCGTTGCGATCGTCCTCAAACTGCAACGCCGACGTTCGCACACTCAAGGTCACCAGCGTTTTGGGCCCATACCAGGTTGCCTGCGCGCTCCCCTGGTGCTTCGGCACCTGCGGCAATCTCTCCCGTGTCGCCAATCGCGAATCCACCATCAGATACGACGCCTCAAACCGCACCTGCTTCACGCGCTTCTCGATTTCCGCCTCGAATCCCCGCACCGTCGCCGCCGCTGCGTTGCGCCTCTGCCGCACCACCGCCGCCGCACTGCTCGACAGCGTCACGTTCGTAATCAGATCTCCAATTTCTTTATAAAATCCGCCCACCCGCACCGTAAAAGCTTCTGCCCTGTAGTCCAGTCCGGTCTCGACTGCCCAAAGCTTCTCGGCCTTCAGATTCGCATTCGCCTGCGTCGTCGTGTTCCCGGCCCGGAATTCCCGGTACAACTCATTCAAAGTCGGTGCCCGAAAGCTCCGGTACGCACTCGCCCGCCATCGGAAAGCTCCCATCCCGTAAGCCATCCCACCCGACGGTTGATAAAAATTCCCCGCCTTGCCCGCAGATTGAAAACGCGATCCCGCAAACAACTGCAAGTTCCCAAACTTCGCATCCCCCTGCCCAAACAGCCCTGTCTGCGTCTGAGTGCCCCCACCAATTCGCAACCCTACCGGTACAACCGTCTCGTAACTCGTACCATCGACATTCTGTGCGTCCGTCCCCACGGTCCAGTTGTAGCGGCCCGGCTTCCCCTTCAAAAAACCTCCGCCGCCAAACGCCGTCGACGGCACGCTCTGATAACTCGTCAGCCGCTCCGTGTTGCGGTCCGCCGCGATCGCCGAAAATCTCTGGTGATATTGCTGCCGCGAGTGATACCCGATCACCCCCAGGCTCGCCGCTCCAAAATCCCGCGAATAATTCCCGCTCAAAGTCCCCAGACTCGTCGAATTCGTTTGCATTGGCGTCCCGTTCGCCCGCTCCTCGGTCAGGATATCCACCTTTAAACTCATCCGCTCCCGATCCGTCGAGTAATCCGCCTTGAAAGCCCCCGCCGCAAATCGCACTCCCGCCGCCGTATCCACCCTTCCAGCCCGCTCCTTCGGCACAATCAGATAGCCATCCGTATCAAAGGCGCGAAAAAAACCACTCACGCCAAACTTCCGCATCACATGCGAAAATCCGCCACTCGGCTGCAGCGTTCCCAGATTCCCGCCCTCCATACCCAGGCTCAGCCGCATGGGCTCGGCCGCCCGCGTAAACATCGCCACGCTCCCCGACATCGTACGGTCTCCAAACACGCTCGTTGTCGCCCCGCGAATCACTTCCACACGGTCCACTTCTTCGCTCGGAATCCGCGTCCAATAGATCCAACCGCCAAACGGATCGTTCACCGGCACCCCGTCCCACAAAACCAGCGTCCGGCTCGCTCCCGTCGATCCAACCCCGCGCAGCGACACGCCCTGCGTCGTCGGATTTGCCACCAGACTCGAATTCCGCCGGAACAACGTGAAGCCCGGCACCAGCCGCAACCGGTCGTCGATATTCACTCCCGGTGCCTTCGCAATATCCAGCTTGTTCAGCGTCGTAATCGCCGCCGGGCTTTCCTGCTCCAGCCGTTCAAACACAGTAACGCTAGTGCGAAGTGGCGGAATCTTTTCCTGCGCCTGGCAGAGTACCGGCACGAAAACTAAGAATATGAGTATTGCAATCATGGGGAAGAACTTCAGCCGCGCCCGGCGCAACCGTTGCGAGGAATCTTAAAATATTATAACCATCCTGTCGGCTTTGAACTTCCATTTCAAACCCTTCGCTTCCAAAAACAAACTTCGAGCCCTTATATTGCAGCTCCCAAACCACGTAGGCCGCCAATTCCACCAGGCGCTCAAATTGCGGCGACCCCAAATCGAGCCACACCCGCAACCGCCCCTCATCCGCACTCTGCATCTGCTTTACAAACAACTCCCCGCTTCGCGCACTCTTCCCCCAAGCAATCCGTCTCCAGTCGTCCCCCTCGGCGTAGGTGCGCAACTGGTGAAACTCCGGCTCCACCAACCCGGCCAATCCCAAAATCTTCTCTTCCAGATTCTTCAACACTGCGGCAAACCCGGGCTGCTCCCGCATCGACGGGTATATCGCTTCGTGTACCCGCACCGACAGCCGCGTCCGCCTCACGCTAAATCCGAACGGAAAGCGAGTCGACAACTCAACCGCCATCGCTTCCGGAACCCCTCGCTTCAACCAAACAACATCCAATTCCACCGCCGCCATGCCCTCCCCTTCCACGCAGGGAAAGTAGAAGCGCCGCCCCACCGGCACCACCAGCTCCAGCGCAAAACTCGCCAGCCACCGCTTTCTGTTCTCGACCATCACCCGGCATTCCGCCTCCTCCCCGGCCACCGGGTGCTCCGGTAATTCCAGCTTCACCACCAGCCCGGCCAGAGTCAGGCGATTCACAAAACTCGAGATCAGGCTCGACCCAAGCAAGAGGCTGAAAAGCAGAAAAAACACGTTCTGCGTCGTCGTTAAAGCAAGAATGCCGCTTGCCAGCAACAGCGCCACCATCATCGCCCCCAGCGGAGTCACCTTGTGGCGTATCCCCTCCTTCCACCTCCGCCGCAACCGCTCCCGCCACCTACCAGATAGCGGCATCATAATTCGCCCGGATCAAGCGGTCGCTCGTAATCAGCCCCGCATTCCCGTTCACCATCGCCTGCGCCACAATCAAAGTGTCTGCTGGGTCTGTAGTCCAATCGATCTGGAACGAAGCCGTCACAATTTCCAGCATCGGAATTTCACAAAGGCCCACCCCAACCTGATCGCGCAACACTGCCAACACTTCTTGCGGGCGATTCTTGATCACCTTCTTGCGGTACAAAGCTTTCAACTCGAAATAAGCAATCGGAGAAAACAACAACGTCGCCGCGCCTGCGATCGTCGCCAGCGCAACTTTCGATAGCTTGTGCTGCTCCCCGTTTTCCACGAGCCAAACTGCCACCATCGTGTCCAGGTATACCGTCATGACCACTCTTCATCAAGATGCTTGTCATACGCTTCGCTCTCTTCTCGACGGAACTGCTCAAACGCTTCCTGCGTCAATCCTGACGACGGCAACCCCACCAGCCCATCCAGCCGCGACCGCTTCTTCTGCGGCACAACCGTATAGATCTGCCCCTTGTAACTGAACTCGATCTTCTCCCCCGCCCCAGCCTTCTCCACAAGCTGAAACAGACTCTTCCGAAACTCGCTGATGGTAACAGTCATGCCCTCATTGTACAACCGATCTCAAGAGTTGTACAATAGCCCCCAGTGCCCACACAACTCCGCCGCACGCTCTCCCTCTCCGCCCTCGTCTTCACCGGCATCATCATGATCCAGCCCACGGCCCCCATGCCTCTGTTCGGAGTCGTCCATGAGACCGCAAAAGGTCACGTCGTCACTACCATTCTCATCGCCATGTTCGGCATGATGCTCACTGCCTTCTCTTACGGTCGCATGGCCGCCATCCACCCCAACTCAGGCTCCGCTTACACCTACGTCGGCCAGGAACTCCACCCCACCCTCGGCTTCCTCGCCGGTTGGGCCATGCTCATGGATTACATCCTCAACCCGGTCATCTGCACCATCTGGTGTGCCCGTGCCATGACCAACGTCTTCTCCGGCATCCCGGAAGAGCTCTGGCGCATCGCCTTCGCCGCACTCTTCACCTGGCTCAATCTCCGCAACATCCAGGCCACCGCCCGCACCAAACAGATCCTTACTTTCGTCATGGGCCTAGTCATCGCCGCCATGCTCTATTTCTCCGCTCGCTACTTCCTCAACCAGCCCGTCCACACGCTCGCCGATCTCACCCGTCCCTTCTACGACCCCAAAACATTTTCACTCACCGCCGTTTCAGCCGGCACCAGCCTCGCCGTCCTCACTTACATCGGTTTCGACGGCATCTCGACACTTGGTGAAGAAGTGATCGACGCCCGCAAGAACATCCTCCGCAGCACGGTCCTCGTCTGCCTCATCATCGGCATCCTCAGCGCCTTCGAAACTTACGCTGCCCAACTCGTCTGGCCTTACGGAGAAAAACTCCCCGACATCGACACCGCCTACGTACACATCGCCGGACGCGCCGGTGGCCCCTGGTTCTTCCAGATCGTTAATCTCACCCTCATCCTGGCAACAGTCGGCTCCGGTGCCGGCGGCGTTCTCGCCGGTGCCCGCCTCATGTACGGAATGGGCCGCGAAGGCACTCTCCCAAAATCCTTCTTCTCCTACATCCACCCCACTTCGAACATCCCCGCCCGCAACGTAGCGCTCATTGGCTGCTCGGCCCTGATCGGCAGCTTCCTCCTCACTTACCAGTCCGGTGCCGAGTTACTCAACTTCGGTGCCTTCATCGGCTTTATGGGCGTCAACCTCGCCGCCCTCAAACGCGGTGCAACTATTCCGGCGAAACTGATGGCGGCAACCGGCTTCCTCGTCTGCGCCTTCCTCTGGTGGAACCTTTCCACCAGCGCAAAACTCTACGGTGCCGCCTGGCTTGGCGTCGGCCTCCTCTGGCATTTTTACCAGTCCCGAAAAATCGCACAACCTCATTAGCCCGCTATGTTAGGCTACTCGGTACATGCGTCTATTCTTGACTCTACTTCTCCTCGCACTTAGCCTGCGCGCTGAACTTACAACCGACCAGAAGCTGGTTGACTTCCAGTACCTCGCCGCCCTCTACAACAAGCACTACGCCCCCGACGAGTGGAAACTCCAGCTTTTCAATTTCAACCTCTTCGACCTTGCTCCCTGGACCGCTCGCGTTCGCCAGTCGAAAACCGACCTCGAATTTTACGACATTTGCATCGACTATGTCGCCAGTCTCAACGACAGCCACAACTCCTTCACCCTGACTTCAAATTTCTACGCCTACATCCCCATCGCTGCGGATATTTATGAAGGCAAAGTCCTCATCGACTTCATCGACCGCAGCTCCCTGCCCAGCAATGCCTTCCCCTTCCGGATCGGAGACGAACTCGTTTCGGTGGACGGCCGCCCCGCCCTCGAACTTGCCGAAGCCTGGCAACGCTATTCCATCAACGGACTGGGAAACCCCAGCACCAGGCGCCGCTTCGCCGTCGGCACCATCACAGACCGCTTCCAGTCGTCATTTCCCTTCGCCCCTCAAATCGGAGAATCCGCCCTCGTCGAGGTCAGAAATGCCGAAGGTGAAGTCAACGCCTATGTAATGCCTTGGACAAAACTCGGCACCCCCCTCACCACCGCCGGTACCTTCCGCCAGGCCCAAACTGCAACGCCGGAAACAACCAACCGCATCGATCTCCTCAAGGTCCGCGGCTACGAATACGAAGGCGGGCAACCCAACCCCTGGGATCTCGACCTCTCGGCCAAACCAGAAGCAGACCCTGAATTCGTACCCGCCTACCTGCAAACTCTTCGCGAACTCCAGACCTCCGCGGCCCAAGCCTCCACCTATGGCGTAGCCCGCTTCGGCGCATTCGCATCCGCTTACAATCCACCCGTCGGCTTCGTCCGCCGTCTCGGTGGGGCCAAT
>JBKJSR010000346.1:0-3780 GCA_046594355.1 Bryobacter sp. | reverse complement strand
CGGGCATGTAGAGCTGGTGAATGAAAGCGGAGTTCGTCTTGCTCTAGGCGAGAGCTATCGCACGACGCATGAAGCATTGCCGTTTTTCGAGAAAGAAATTCTGAGTTATTGGCAACCCGATCTGGGGCGGAGCGGAATCACGGAGACGCTTGCTTTAGCGAAGCTTGCCAAGTCGGCCGGTATCGCGATTGTTCCGCAGGTCTCGATTGCACTTCCGCCGCAGTTGAGCGCGACTGTTGAATGCGCGGCGGCAATTGCGAATTGCCCGCTGTGCGAATACAACCCAAGCGTGGTTGAGATGGCGAACCGGTTTCTCGAAGCACCTGGGATCGAGGTGCGAGATGGAGCTTACGAGTTTAGCGGCATAGAGTTTGCAGGAAATCGCTGGGAGAGCTTTGTCGCCAGCTTGCGCGCCTAGTGAGCGGCCTTGACGTGTTCCTTGAGCAGGTCCTGACCCCAGTCGTTCTTGAGGTCGCGCCACATGGCGTGGATGTGATTGGCACCATTTTGAGTGCAGTCGTATTCGATCAGGAATTCTGGAGTTGCCACCCTATAGTAGTGCGGGCCGCCCTTGGCAGTTACACCGGCCCAGGCGAAATAGGTTTGATTCGCCAGCTTCGCGAACTGTGCTTTGCGGGCTGAGGCCAATTCTTCAGGAAAATTGTTAGCGTATTCATCGACTAGCGCCTTCAACATTTCCTTCTGTTTCGAGTTCAACTTCGTTGCGGCGAGGCCATTGGGCTGGCCCTTGAGCGCAGCTACACGATCGGCGGAAGTGAGAATGTCGTCGGGTGCCTTTTCAGTGACCAGGGCTACTTTCATCTGTTCGGGTGTGAGGGCCATCACCAGTTCGCGGCCCAGATCTTCTTCACGGGCGAGGGCGCGCAGACCCTTGCGGGGGCCTTCTTTGACTTCGGCCGGGTTGGACCCGAAGAAGGTGGGGCTGACGGCGGCCTTTCCGTTGACGAAGGAAAAGTGCAGGCTGATATGGTGGCCTTCAAAGCGGAAACCCCAGGTTCCCGATTCCGAGGGAGTGCCGAAGACGGAAAGAAAGTACTTGTCGGAATTGCGCCGGCCAATCGTGTCCTTTTCGAGAATGCGCAGCACATCGTCGAGGCTCATGATGGTGTTGGCCTTGATAGCGCCCTGTTGCGACAAGCCGCCGGCGATCATGGCCTGAGCGAGGTGCCGTTGTGGCGCAGTCATTTCGATAAAGGTAACGCCCTTGCGGGGCCGTCCATAACGCTTGGCGACATCTTCCGACGGGATGAAGTGGAAGAAGTAGCGCTCGTCGTCTTCAAACTGGAAGGTAGCTTTAGCTTTCTGTTCGTCGGTGAGAGAGGCAAGAAATGCATTTGCCGCATCCGACATCTGATGTTGAACGGTCATGCGCATGTAGGCGGTGGCCAACAAGGCCAGACAGGAGGTCGCTAGGGTAAGACGGAGTATCGTAGATCGCACGTTCTGGAGTCTATCAAACCTTCAATTCTAGAAGGGGAGATCGCGACGTTTTTCTGTCTTTTTCGCTTCCGCGAGGATGGTTTGGGATTTCAGGTAGGGGTAAGGATTGACCGGGGAGCCCGACATGCGCACTTCATAGTGGACGTGCGGGGAGGTGGCGCGGCCAGTTTTGCCAGACCAGGCGAGGATCTCTCCACGGGAAATTCTCTGGCCGGGGATCACGTTGTAGTGGGAGAGGTGGCCATAGTAGGTCTCAATCCCATTGCCGTGATCGAGGACGATCAAGCGGCCGTACCCCGAGTAGGTATCGGCAAATTTCACTTGGCCGCCGGCAGTCGAGAGAACAGGGGTGCCGATGGGTACCGAGATATCGATTCCGGAATGAAAGCTGCCGTGGCCGTTGAAGGGGTCGAGGCGCTGGCCGAAGAAACTGGTCAGGTGGCCTTGGACGGGCCAGAGACTGGGCCGGTCTTCGAGCATGTTGCGGGGTCGAATGGGGCTGGTGGTGTTGAAGGTATTGCGGAAGGTTGAAGTGAAAGTGGTGTTGCGGAGGAAATTGTAGTCTTCGATGGAATCGTGGAGGGTGGGGGTGAGCTTTGCTTCGAGGCTCAGCGGCTCTTTAGCTTCGAGTTCGCGCTTGATTCCATAGGCAATCGTGATTTCGCTCGCGAGGACCTGAAGCGTTGCCAATTGCTGTTTGCCGGCGTCGTTTTCTTTTTGAAGGCGGAGGTAGCGGGTGCGGATCGTGTCGATCTCAGCGCGTAAAGTGTTGTAATTGCCGACCTTCCAGAACATTCGAGCATAGGAAGCCGCTACTCCAGCCAAACTGACTGTCCCTAGCAAGGCAAGCGCAAGAACTCCGTAGAGGACACTGTACGGCACATGAATGCGCCGTAGGCGGCCGTGCAAGGAATGCGCGACGACGAGAATGAAGTAAGGCTGCTGCACCAGTTAAAATTAAGGCCAAATGGGCGAGCAGCGACTCCTCTGGTAATGCATTGAGGACGAAACCCGCAAACGATCCATCCCGGTCTGACGCCGGGTCTTTACAACCAAAATACAGGCTAGCAACGCGTGGTGTAGGGTGTCAACCCTTAGTCTTGTCTCATGCAAGATGAGCCTGAAGGCGAGCAAGCTGGGGATGGATCATCAACATGCGGATCGCGCGGCCCATCCGGACCTCGAGGCGTAAGGATCAGGTGGATGGCTGGGTCAAAGTGCCGCATCAGCCGAACTTGATACGATGTAGCTAAGGAGCTACACAACTTCATGGCGTTGAATCTTCGAAACCCTGAGACAGAGCGATTGGCTACCGAGCTTGCCAGGCAAACCGGCGAGACCAAAACGGAAGCCGTGACGAAAGCGTTACGCGACCGCCTATATCGAGTTCGCCGGGAGCGGGCAAGTCGGCGCTTGGCGGATGAGCTTGAAGAAATTGCCGAGCACTGTGCCAGCTTACCGATCCTCGATCCCAGATCCGCCGATGAAATTCTCGGCTACGACGAAAATGGTTTAGCCCGCTAATGGTTGTCGACACTTCCGCACTGATAGCAATACTTCAACGCGAACCCGAGCGCCGCAATTTCCTTGAGGCTATTGAAGGCGCGGATGCCCGGCGAATGTCGTTTGCGACCCTGGTTGAGATATCGATGGTCATCGAGTCGAGACATGGCCAATCGGGGTTGCAGGCTCTCGATCTCTTCCTTTCCCGAGCGGAATTCGAACTCATCGCGGTGGATCGCAAGCAGGCTTACCTGGCCCGCCACGCATTCAGCCGCTATGGCAAAGGACGTCACCGTGCAGGCTTGAACTTCGGCGACTGCTTTTCCTACGCCCTCGCCATGTTCCTGGGAGAAGCGCTTCTTTGCAAAGGCGGCGATTTCCCTCTTACCGATGTGATGATCGCCAGCGCTTCTACTTCCTGATCCGGATTCCTCTGTCAGCCAACCTGGAGTCGCGATACCTTGGAAGGGTGGTTGCTACCCCGCTCGAAAAGATTGAAAGTTTGCCTCTTGTTTCCCGAACTCCCGTTTCGTGGGGAGTGGCCGCGCTTACAGACCCCATCGCTCTGCTCATCGACCATGCCTTCCTTGAGATGAAGGCGGCCCAGAACGCCATGGATTTGCTGACGCGCTGGCCGAATGAATGGATGCCAGGCTGGGTGGAGACGATGACCGGTGTGGCTCGCGATGAGACTTCGCATCTGTCTCAGGTAACCAGGTTGCTGATCCGGCGCGGAGGGCGGCTTGAGCGCGGCCATAAGAGCTATTACGCTTCCGATTTGCGAAGGCTGGTGCGTAACGGAAAGCTCTCGGAATC
>JBKJSR010000316.1:0-4039 GCA_046594355.1 Bryobacter sp. | reverse complement strand
GAGGAGTAGACTGATTCCGCTACGAATTTTAATCCTATTGTTGACGGCGGTCCCGGTCTGGGGTGGACCCGGAAAGGGAGCGGCGGGGGAGTTTCGCTTGGACGGGTCGGTGAAGCTCAGTGAAGCCATGCAAGATCTGTGGCGCTGGGCGGAGTTTGGCAAAGAGGATGGGTTGCCGAGCCCGGAAATTGTTCAGATTATTGAAAGTGAAGACGGAACAGTTTGGGTGAACACGGCCGCTGGGGTGGCCTGGTATGACGGCTATGAGTGGCAGGCCAGCAAATGCGATCACCCGGGAAAGGAGCCGGGACCCAGCCAGATAGCAGCATTCGACAGAGACTCTGTGTTGGGGCTATGGGATGGGGAACTGGTTGTATTTGGGAAAACAAGCTGCCGGGCGGTGGCCCTGAAGTATAAAGGCGAACGATTGAGGATCGCTGCGGTGAGTGCAAGAGTTAGCGGAAAGTTAGTGGTCGAAGACCTGATGATGAATCTCTACTCATGGGACGGGCATTCTGAGGAAGTGAAGGACAGAATTCTCGAAGCCAAGCAGGGGGTTGGCAAGAGGATACAGAGCGGTTCGGGCGGAACAGTTTTTGCTGTGAGCAAGGCTGGAGTGATTCGATGGAAACAGCAGGAGTTTTCGGTAGAGTTGAAAAGCAGTGCGCTTCAGTTGCCGTCCCAAGTTGACGTGACTTCGATTCGGGCTATAGCCGAGAATCATCAGGGGCAAGGATTGTTGTCCTTCGCTTATCCGGCAGATTGGAGAGCACTTTGGGAATGGGACAGGACAGGAGGGATCAGGCGGGTACGGAATCCTGTCGACCAGATTGTCCAGATGTTAGCGGTCTCGGAAAGTGGGGATGCACTTGCTTTGTACCGTTCGCAGGAGGCGTGGATCAGGGAAGCGGGTGAATGGACTTCGATCAAGCCGATGATAGGTCCTTTGAGGAATGCGACGAGTATTTTGTTGGATCGGGCCGGCCGGCTGTGGGTTGGTAGCGCGAATGGACTGCAAGTTCTGAGGGCCGATCAGAAGAGGTGGGGGAAACTGAGCTTTCCCTTCCCGGACCTGAATAATCATTTTTTATCGCTACTGGCGGCGCGGGATGGAAGTCTCTGGGGAGGAACTACAAACGGGATAGTGATCTTGTCGCCTCAGGGGGACTTAAAAAGAATCAAGGAGATTGAGGGCAAGGCAATCGGGATGGTTACGGGGCTGGCGCAAGACAGGCAAGGAGCGATCTGGTGCAGTAGCGGATCGGCTTTCTTTGGGGTCTATCGGTACTTCGAGGGGCGCTGGAAACGTTATGGGGAGGCTGAAGGGCTTGCGGCGACGAATTATCACCGGATGCAGGCAGATGAGACGGGAAGGCTTTGGGCACTATCGAGTGGGGGTGGCAGAGTAGAGGCAGCCAGCGGAGCCTATCTTTTTGGAGGCGAAAGATTTTCGCGCTGGGATGTGCAGAACGGCTTACCTGAATCGAAGGTATATTCCGTTGCTAGCGGCCCAAAAGGGGCATTGTGGTTTGGCACGATAAAAGGGATCAGCAAGCTGCAAGGGGGCAAATTAACCAACTGGTCCAGCCGCGAAGGCTTGAAGTCGAATTTAGTCTTTTCGCTTCGCCGCAGAAGAGAGGGCGGGATTTATTTTACAGACCGCAAGAATGGGCTGGGCGAAATCGACGAGCACGGGACGATCCGCTACACCCAGACCGGAAAATCGGCTTCGACGAACCAAAGCTGGGAGATGGGGGAGGACGCGGAGGGGAATCTTTGGCTGACTACGCGTGGTGGATTGTTTGTGCGGCGCGATGGGGAATGGAATGGAATCGGGCAGGCTGCGGGTTTAGAAAATCTGGAGCTATGGCCGCTGGCGTTCTGGCGGGGATATGTTTGTACGGGGAGCGACGGGGGTGGAATGTTTTGTCTGAACAGCGAAGCCATGCAGGGCCCATTGCCAAAGGTAGTTTTCAGTTCATCGACCATAGGCAACAACAATCTCGAGGTAGGGTGGCGAGCGCTGGGCTGGAACGAATCTTTGCTGTCGAAAGGAATTTCTTCGCGCTACCGGATGGATCGAGGGCCATGGTCGGACTGGCAAGGGGCAGGTGCCGCGAAGCTGATGGGACTGGCGAGCGGAACTCACACTTTTGAAGTGGAGGCGAAGGATCTGCTTGGATCGCGGAGCAAAGAAGGAGCCGAAAAGCAGTTTGTAATTCCTGCACCACTCATCCAGCAACCTGTATTTTATGTGCCGGTTGGGCTAAGTCTGGTTGCAGCATTGTTTTCCATTTACGCCTTTCTATCGCGCACCATGAAGCACAACAGGGCACTTGCGGCAAAGGAAGAGAGCTTTCGGGCACTGATCGAATACAGCTCGGTGGGAATTACGCTTTGGGATCGAAACCGGAGGATTTTTTACGCGAGTCCAGCCATGAAGATCATTCTCGGCTATGAGCCGGAGGAGTTATTGGGGGATTTTCGCGCCGATCTGATTCATCCCGAGGATCGGGCTACTAGTGAATCGCGATTGAGTAAACTGCTCGAAGCGCCAGGGCAGACGCAGCGTTCGCGGGTGAGGATGCTTCACAAAAACGGAGAATACCGATGGATCGAAGTCATTTCGCGCAACCTGTTTGACAATGCATCGGTGGGAGCCATCGTAATGAATCTCAGGGATATCACAGATTCGACGAATGCCGAGATGGCGGCTGCCGAAGCGCGGGAGCGGGCGGAAAAAGCGAACCAGTCGAAGAGCGATTTTCTGGCCATGATCAGCCACGAGATCCGGACGCCGATGAACGGAATCACGGGTATGAGCCAGTTGCTGCTCGAAACCAACCTGAACAAGGACCAGCAGGATTGCGCGGAGACGATTGCGCAATCGGCGCAGTCGCTGCTCGCCCTGGTTAACGATGTACTGGACTTTTCGCGGATCGAGGCTGGGAAGCTAAGCATCGAGCGCGCTCCGATCGACCTGTCTTCGCTGGTCGAGGAAGTGGCTCAGCTTTTGCAAGTGAGAGCGGATGAGAAGGGACTCAAATTGTCGACAACGTATCCGGTGGATGCGCCCCGGGCATTCTATGGCGATGCGTTGAGAATCCGGCAGATTCTTTTCAACCTGGCGGGCAATGCGGTGAAATTTACGGACACGGGTAAAGTGACTATCGAGGTAAAGATTGAATATGTGGCGGGCAGCCGGTATGCGGTGACGGTGTGCGTGCACGACACAGGGATCGGAATTGAGCCGGAAAAATTGCAGATGGTTTTTCAAAAATTCACGCAGGCAGATCTCTCCACTACCCGGCGTTACGGGGGGAGCGGGCTGGGGCTATCGATATCGCGCAGCTTGGCGGAGTTGATGGGAGGGTCGATCCACGCCAAGAGTGAAATTGGCCAGGGCAGCGAATTCCGGCTGGACTTGCACCTCATTGCCGCTCCCGAGAATTCGCTACAGCGGAAAGAAGTGTCGCGGGACTTAGTGCCGCTATTGGAATCACTGGACATTCTGCTGGTTGAAGACAACAAAGTGAATCAGAAATTGGCGGTGCGGCTGCTCGAACGATTGGGGTGCAAGGCCTCGGTTGCGGAGAATGGATTAGAGGCGCTGGCGTTGCTGGACAGATACGATTACGACCTGATTCTGATGGATTGCCAAATGCCCGAGATGGACGGTTACGAGACGACGAGGCGTATCCGCGAAGGCGAGCATGGCAGGCGGCGGGTACCTATATTAGCTATTACAGCCAACGCGATGGAGAGCGATCTGGAACGCTGCCTGGCTAGCGGAATGGATGCCTATTTAACGAAGCCGATCGACTTTATCAAGCTGCGGGATGCGCTGGAGACGTGGGGAATAGATTACCGCGCCCCAAGAGCCACTTCGGGTCCAGGAGGAGCTTGACGGCCTGCATCGATTCGATTTCAGAAGCGGAAAACAGGTAGGGAAGAAAGTGGCGTTTGCGTTTTCCGAGGCCATGTTCGGCGGCAATCGTACCTCCGAGCGCGACGCTTTTGCGGGCGAAATCGTCCATGA
>JBKJSR010000426.1:0-6557 GCA_046594355.1 Bryobacter sp. | reverse complement strand
CCTCCATGAGTTCACATACTGCACAAACCGAACTGAGCTTCCTTGGCAAGCTCCTGATTGAAGGCGATCTGCTCTGCGAAACCGGCCTCCACATTGGCGCCGGCAAGGGCACACTCGAAATTGGCGGTGCCGACAATCCCGTCGTCAAAGACGCCTTTGGCCGTCCCTACGTACCCGGATCGAGCCTGCGCGGCCGCCTCCGTTCGCTGCTCGAACAGGCTCTCGGCTTGGCCACTCCCAAGCAGTTGGTCTATGTCTCGAAACGTAAGGGACAGGAAGTCCGCATCCATTCTTCCGATGCCGCCGGCGACGAGATCTGCCTCCTCTTTGGCCGCGCTCCCGGTCGTGTCGAGCGCGTTGAAGGAGAAGCTCTCAGCCAGAACAACATCACCCCGGCCCGGCTTACGATTTACGACGCGGCGCTCAACCTCGACAGCATCACGGTAGCCATGCGGGAAAGTCTCGACGACGAACTGACCGAAGTAAAGAGCGAGTCGGCGATTGATCGCATCACGAGCCAAAGCCAGGCGCGCACTCTCGAACGTGTCCCCGCCGGTGCCGCCTTCAAACTGCGGCTGGTTCTCGACGTGCTTTGCGAGGAAGACAAGGAACTGATCGGCACGTTGTTCCAGGGCTTGTTGCTGCTCGAAGACGACACCCTCGGCGGCGGCGGAAGCCGCGGCAGCGGTCGTGTGCGCTTTGCCAACCTGAAGCTCACCTGGCGCAACGCAGGCTATTACAAGGGCGGAGCGGAAGCGGAAGTTGCCGCCGCAGCCGACCTCCAGGGATTGCGCGCCCTCACCTCTGAGCTCGCTCAGAAGCTCGAGGCATAAGCGCTATGCCGCCCACTCCACGCGAGCCCGCGCTCCTCATCCGTCTTCGCCCAACCGCGCCCTGGCGCATCGGCGGCGATAGCGGCCGTCAGGACGAACTCAGCGCTACTTTCCCTTCCGACCGCGTCTTCAGCGCGGTAACACAGGCGCTCGCTCAACTCGGCGAGCTGGATGCCTGGCTTGCCGCAACGACTGCAGCGGCGCAGCCGGCCGTGCGCTTTAGCTCGATGTACCCTTATTTCGGCCGTCAGCTCTTTGCTCCCGCTCCGGTCACACTCTGGCCCCCCGCACAGGCCACAGCCAAGATGAACTGGCATGCCGCCCGCTTGATTCCGCTCAGCGTGATCGACGAGTTGCTCGCCGGTGAACCCTTTCGCGAAGACCGCTGGGAAGTGGATGGATTAAGCGGATGCCTGCTTCCGGCAGGCTCGCAAACGCCATTCCGCGAACGCACGCGAGCTACCGCGCCTGTGGACCGACTTACTCAAACGAGCGGCGACGCTTACACCTGCGGCTGCATTGAATTCAATCAGGGCGTCGGTCTCTGGCTGAGCGTGGTCTTCGCGGGCCAAGCCGCCCGCGACCGCTGGGATGGGCCGGTGCGCGCAGCCTTCCGCCTGCTTGCCGATTCCGGATTTGGCGGGGAACGATCACGTGGCTGGGGTCGAGCCGAAATGCCCGAGTTCCAACACGGCACCTGGCCCTCCCTGATCCTCGACAACGCACCAGTTGCCATCGAAACCGGCACTGCTTATTGGCTGCTGAGTAGCTACTTGCCGGCTGCCACCGACAGCGTCGACTGGAAGAGCGGTTTTTATGAACTCAAACGTCGCAATGGCCGTGTCGAATCCGCCGCTGGCTGGGGCAGCGAAAAGAAGAGTGTCAACATGGTGCGCGAAGGCGGTGTCCTGGTCGCAGGCTCGGCTCCAGAAGGGGCAGCCGTCGATGTCGCACCAGACGGCTTTGCCCACCCCGTCTGGCGCGCCGGCTTTGCCGTTTCTGTCGCGATTCCCTGGAAGGCTCCGAGTTTCCAGTTGCCTCTACCTCCAGCCAAGAGCGAACCTCTTCACAGTCCCGCACCCGAGCCGGAAGCAGTGCTGGCCGACATCTACCTCACTGAGGCCAACATTGTCGAAGAGGCGAATATCGTCGAAGAAGCCAACATCGTCGAGGAACCGCGCTACATCGAGGAGGACAACTGATGAAGTACCGTGCCACGATCCTCACCCCCACGCTGGTCGGAGATGGCCAGGCTCTATCGCCCATCGACTACATGGTCTGGAAGGACCATGTGAACGTGCTCGACCAGACCAAGATCTTCGCGTTGATGGCCAAGCGCCCCGTCTTCGAGGGCTACCTCACGCAACTACGCAAAGCGGAGAAGTTCGACTTTCAAAATTGGGGCGGCCTCGCCCAGAGCGCGGCGCTGCGGCGCATCCCGTTCGAGAGCCCGGCTTACTCGCCCATCTGGGATCGCGCCCGTGCCGACGATCTCTTTATTCCAACCTTTTTGAAGGGTGCCCAGGGTCACTACCTTCCGGCCAGTGCGCTGCGCGGGGCACTGCGTACGGCCATCGTACACAAGTCGTGGTCAGAGCGTGGCGAGAAACTTTTCAGCGCCTGGGAACAGCAGTTCCAGAACGAGCGCGGCTTCCGCTACGCGGCGCAGCCCGAAGAAAGCGCCGCCATGGGATCGCGCGGCAAAGACCGGATGCGCGCCGTCAGCCTTGGCGACTCGAAGCCCGTTCCGCCCGAAAGCTTTCGCGTCTATCTCACGCGCACCGCCAAGCTCGTCAAACAAGGCGAGAAGTTTAGCGTCGACTGGAAGCCGGCCCCTACCTTTGCCGAAATGGCTGTCCCCGGCACCTTGTTCGAAGGTGCATGGAAAGAACGCTCCAGTCACCAGCCCATGGCCGACGCCGCAAATCTGTGGGCCTCAAACCAGCTACAGATCCAGAAACAGTATGCCCAGCGCAGCGGTCTACCAATATTGAACCAGATACTCAGCGAACTGGAAAAGCGTCTCGATATGATTCGCGGCGGAAACCGCGGTTGCCTGCTGCAGATCGGCTGGGGCGGTGGCTTTGCATCGAAAGCCGCTCTCGGCGACACCACTTCGCCTGCCTACCGCGAGATCCTCAAGAAGATGCCGTTTTACGCCTCGGCACTCGCTACCGGGCTTCCCTTCCCCAAGACCCGCAGAGTAGTGTATCTCGAAAATACTCCTGCTGCTTTGCCGGGTTGGATCCATCTTGAGTGGATAGGTTCATAATTGTGGCCACATGTTACGATAAGTACTCTGAGTAGGATTATGAATGTATAACGGTTTTTTTGGCTTCAAAGAGAATCCCTTCAATCTTAGTCCGGACCCCGCGTTCCTGTACCGCAGTCCTCAGCATGAGGAGGCTCTTGCCAACCTCGTCTACGGAGTGCAGTCGCGCAAGGGTTTTATTGTGCTGACGGGAGAAGTCGGTACGGGCAAGACTACCATTCTGGAATGCCTGCGCGATCACCTTGAACAGGCAGGCGTCGAGTTCGCTTTCGTCTTCAACTCGCGCATCAATGCCAACCAGTTCTTCGAGATGATCGCTTATGATCTCGACCTCCGTTGCGACCGCACCTCGAAGACCGAAGTCCTGTTCGCGTTAAACCAGTTATTGATCCAACAGGCGAATGAAGGGCGCACCAGCGTCCTGATCATCGACGAAGCGCAAAACCTCGAATGGGAAGTCCTTGAGGAGATCCGCTTGCTCGGCAACCTCGAAAACCCGCGCATTGGCAAGCTGCTGCAGATTATCCTGAGTGGTCAGCCAGAGTTTGAGCGCAAGCTCGACGCACCAAATCTTCGCCAGCTTAAGCAGCGCATTGTGCTCCGTTGTAATCTGCAACCGCTCACGCTCAAAGAGAGCTCAGAATACATCGACTCACGCCTGGTGCATGCGGGGCTCGAAAAACAGGAAATCTTTGCCGAAGCATTGATCGCCGACATTCACCTGCGCACGCAGGGTATACCCCGGCTGATCAACGCCGTTTGTGACAACATGCTGCTGAACGCTTTTGCTCAGGAGACCAAGGTTTGTACGGTCGAGATGCTCGAAGAAGTGAGCAACGACATGCGCCTCGAATGGCCCGGGCGCCGCACACGGGTGCGTGGTCAAAGCGAGTTTGAACCGACCGGCTACTCGTCTCAGGGCGACTAGTGCATCGACCGCCAAGTCCGGCGCCCTGACGGTCGCGGTATCGCGGAGGCAGCGTAATCGGCTTCCGGCATACGAACGCATTTAAGCGGTCGTGGTAATAGTTCCCAGCCATTACTGAGGCGGGGCGGCTTCTTTCTGGTACATCTCCGCCTTGGACTCGTCCCCGAGTAACGCATATAAGCGGCCCAACAGCAGCAGGTTATCCCGGTTGCGTTCCCCATGGGCGATGGCTTGCTCGATGGCGTCGGCGGCATCGGCATTGCGGTCCAGCAGCATCAGAACACGGCCCTTGCCGCTCCACGCGGGCCCAAAGAACGGCTGCTTGCTTAATACCTGATTGAGTTGCCAGAGCGAGGCTTCAAACTTTTTCTGCCGGATCAGAAACTCGCTATAGCGGTACTGAATTTCGGCGGAATTCTTCGGGCGCAGGGCACTTTCGGCCAGCGCAGCGCGATAGCTTTGATCCGCTTCGGCAAGCTGGCCAAGCGCTTCGTGGCTCTGCGCTTTGGCAGAGAACAGCGTGGCGTCTTCCCCGTTCTTACCGGCAGCTTTGAAGGCCTCGATGGATTCGGCAAATCGATTGGACAGTTGCAGTACTCGGCCATATTGATAGCAGGAGCGGGGGGGACGCGATTGCGAAGCGCAGGCTGTGCGCAATGGTTCCAGTGAGGCCGAAATATTACCACTGGCCGCGTGGGCGATGCCGAGAGCAAACCAGTATTCTCCGACCTGAGGCTTGTCGCGGGTGAGCGGCTCAAGCAAGGCAACCGCCGCTACGAAGTTTTGCTGTTGCAACATGCGGGTGGCTTCGGCGAACTTGGGGTGCAAGTTCGGGTCATACTGCAAAGCCAGAAGAAGGAGCCAGAGGATCATGAGTTCCTAGTGGAAGAAGCAGCTTGGCCGTGCAACCGGGCCCATCGCTGTTGTTCTCCAACTCTAGAATACCGCCATGAGCTTCGGCGATTTGCCGGGAGAGCACCAGACCGATGCCGCTGCCACCAGGCTTGGTAGTAAAGAACGGCACAAAGAGGTTGTTCGTGTTCGCAAGACCCGGCCCTTCGTCGTGGACCCAGATTTCAAGACGCGGACCGGCCAGCACCGTCGTCAGGCCCCAGCCGACGCGAACCGCTCCGGATGTCGTTTGAGCCGCTTCCACCGCATTCTTGATCAGATTGATGAGAAGCTGCTCCAACTGATCGCAATCGGCATCGATCGTGATCTGCGGACCCATTTCGATTTCGACTTTTTTGCGAAGCTCCATCGCCGCAGCCCGGCGAATGAGCGGCTCGATGGAAGTGCGAGCGAGGGTGGGGCTGGGGAGTTTGGCCAGGCGAGTATAGGCGCTGAGAAAGCGCTGCAGGCTCTCGGCGCGTGATCCGACGATCTTAAGACCGTGCCGCATGTCCTCCTTCCAGTCATCGGGGAGCGGATCGCGATCGAGGATATTGCCGAGGCTGCCGGCTATCGATTTAATGGGCGCGAGCGAGTTGTTGAGTTCGTGACCCAGCACACGAACCAGGCGTTGCCAGGCTTGCAATTCTTCTTCACGAAGAGGCCGTGTGAGGTCGGTCAAGACAAGCAACTGGTGCGGCACTCCCCCCTCGCGGAAGGTGCCGCAACTTACACCCCAGCGGCCACTGCAGCCAGGAAAGCCGCGCGTCAGGGTACGCATGGAGCCGCGCAAACAATCTTCGAGGCCGAGAGTCACGGCGGTTTCGCCGAGCAGCCTTTCCATCGGCCGACCGAGCAAGGCTACACCGCCGCGATTGACCAGGCGCAATCGATAGTCGGCATCAAAGGCGAAGATCGCGACATTGATCTCTTCCATCACTTTGCGCAGCAGTGCCGAAGCTTCGAGAGCGCCCAGGCGCTGTTGCTGGAGTGTTGTTCCCATTTGGTTGACCTGCTCGATCACTTCGCCGAGAGAGCCGCGCGTAAGCGAGGTGCGACCGCGAATGGAATAGTCGCCTTCGCGGATCGCCTCGAGTAGATTGGCCACCGTGCGCAGGGGCGACGCCACCATTTCCCGAACCGAGTTGGCGAAGCCCAGCCAAGTGAGAATGATGACCGCCGTGAGCGTCCACTGGACTTTGGACGAATAGTCTCCGGTCCAGAGGATCCACATGGAAGCCGCGACGGCGGGCAAACCGGCCGCCAGCGCCGCGAACTGGATGCGCCGCTCATGGGCAAATTTCATGTGGTGTATCGATGCAGATTGTATCGCTGCAGACGGCGATACAGTGCGCTTCGGCTGAGGCCAAGTGCAGCGGCGGCCGCGCTGACATTGCCGCCAAAGCGATCGAGAGCCTTCTTGATCAGATGGGCTTCGACGTCCTCGAGGCTCATGTCTTCGAGCTTTTGCGCGGTGCCGCCGCTGGGGCGCAAAGCAAGGTCGTTGGCCCGGATCTGCGTTCCGCCCGCCATCAGAACCGCACGCTCGACTACATGATTCAACTCACGCACGTTGCCAGGCCAGCGGTGTTCGAGCATGGCTTGCACAGCCCCTGGATCAAAGCCCGAGAGA
>JBKJSR010000087.1:0-2644 GCA_046594355.1 Bryobacter sp. | reverse complement strand
GTCGATCCTTGCTCCCGCCATTCCATTCTCTTTCCGTTTCCCCCTCTTGTCCATTTCCATCCTCACGGGCGCGCAATCGCCCATGTGGGTTTGACAACCGAATCAGATCGAATTGCTCCTCAAAGCCCAAAAACCCAAAGCGCCTCTTCGAAAGGTGGCTTTGGGTTTGGTCCCGGGTACATTAGAGTTGCTCTCACAAATCGCTCGCCCGTCGATCGCACGTATTGCCATCAAACCGATTCGCCACGCCGCACCTACTCATCTGCCAGGTGGCCACGCGCCGATCTGCTCGTCCGCTCCATCGAGGCCTGCACCGAAGGCTGCTTCAGCATCTCTCTCAATCCGGGCCTCCCTTTTTTGAACTCAAACAAAAGCGGATGGCGTATTTATTCCATAACAATGGCAACGCGAAAGACTGGCAGGACCAATGAATCCACTACTCTTGTTATTGCCGATGAGTATTTTATTTGGGGACTTAAAAAAGGATGCCCTCCTGACGGGCTTCCGCGCGAAAGCGATTTACAGGAATGGCCTTGAACAGGCAATGGGCGGTCGATTCGTTCACGAAAAAAGCGGGTTCACCCTCGATCTGATCGAGATACAGACCGTTCCGCAGAGTTATGTCTGCGTACACACTTTTCCCACGTCCAACATGGGCGAGCCACACACCCAGGAACACTTGCTGCTCGGCAAGGGCAACGTGGGGCGCGCCGTCGCCGCCAAAGAATCCATGTCGATGATCGAATCGACGGCCTTCACGCAGCAGCTCAAAACCTGTTATCCCTTCGCGGCCAACGCCGGAGTGGATGCTTTCTTCGAACACTTCGAGCGATCAAGCCACGCGTTGCTTTATCCCGATTACACCGACGAGGAGATCCGCCGCGAAGTGCGAAATTTTGGCGTCAAGCGCTTGGAAGACGGAAATTTGGAGCTCGAAGAGAAGGGCGCGATCTACACGGAAATGATGAGTTCCAGTTCGCAGCCCGGTTACCGCACCTACCGCGCCATGGGCCGCTTGCTCTATGGCGGGGAACACCCCGTAAGTTTCGATTCGGGGGGTGACCCAGCGTATATCCGTGAGATGAAGGCCGACCATATCCGCCGCTTCCACGCGAGCAACTACCATCTCGCCAATATGGAAATGATTACGAGCCTGCCCAAAGGTTTGCCGCTCACTGAAGCCCTCGTTCGCTTCGATGACATCCTCAACCAGCTCCAGGGCACGAAGCCCATCCGTCCCGGCGCGAAGTGGAGCGATCTGCCCCAGCCTCGCCCGGCGGCCGAGGGCAGCATCGAGATCGTGGAGTTTCCTTCAACCAACCCGCAGCAACCCGGACCGGCGCAGATTGCCTGGCCAGTGATGCCGCGACTCAACCCCAGAGATGAAGGTCTCGCGGAATTGTTCGCGCAAGCCGCTGGCGGAGACCCATCCACCAATCTTTATAAGCTTTTCATCGACTCCAAAACGCGCAAGATGGATATCGGTGCCCGCTCGATCGCGATTGGTTTCGACAACGAGGCCTTTGCCGGCTTCATGATTTATATCCCCGATCTGGCCGCCTCGCAAGCGACGCCAGAACGTCTCAAAGAGATTTACGCGCTCGTCAAGTCGGAGCTCGAACGCATTGCCGGCTGGGCGGACGAGAGCGCCGAATTACTGGCATTCCACGAGCGCATGCAGGCCAACCTCTTGCGCATGCGACGCTCTGGCGACAAACTCATCAGCTCACCCCCTGGCTTTGGCGACCGCATGGGCTACAGCATCTGGCCCAGTCTTCTCCGTGATCTCAACGACGAGCCCAGCTTTGAAAAGTCGCTCGTGCAGACAGACCTCTTCGCCTACCTTGAGTCTGTTGTGAAGAGCGGCCAAAACATTTGGCGAGACAAGATCGGGGAATGGAAGCTGCTCTCCAAAACTCCTTACGCCGTCGCCGCCCGGGCTTCCGGAAAATTGATCGAGCAGGAGGACGCCGACTACAAGCGGCGTATCGCCGCCGAAGTGGAACGCCTCAAGCGGCAGTACAAAGTGACCGAAGAGCAGGAGGCCATCCGCCGCTACCAGCAGGAGTACAACGCCGCTTCCGCTGAGCTCGATCGTGTACAGAGCATGGACACGCCAGCCAAGTTCATCGAACACCCGCCGATGACGCTCGACGATCAGCTCGACTACACGGTGAAGCATCTCGCTGGCGGCATCCCGCTCGTAATCGGCAGATTTTCCGGCATGAGCAGCGCAACGGTTGGCCTTGCCTTGAACGCCCGGGAACTCAAGGGCCGCCAGTTGCTGTACGCCGCTATTCTGCCACAACTTTTAAGTGGCATGGGCATGACCAAAGACGGCGAAACCCTGAGCTACGAAGACGCCATGCAGCGCATGCGGCGCGAGATTCTCGGCGTCGGCGCGGGTTATTCCACCAACGCGGCAACGGGCCGCCTGGAGCTGGTTTTGAGTGGCGCGGGCAACACGCTTGAAGAAGCGTTAGCCGCCATCGGATGGATGAAAGCGACGCTCTACGCCCCCAACTGGAGCATCGCCAATCTCAACCGCTTCAAAGACCTCGTCGACCAATCGATCAATGCTCTCCGTGGCACCATGCAGCGCAGCGAAGAGAACTGGGTCAACGGACCGGCCAACGCCTGGACC
>JBKJSR010000081.1:0-3461 GCA_046594355.1 Bryobacter sp. | reverse complement strand
GCTTACCTTCGCGCACTACCAGCCTGGCACCGTCCAGGCCCAACCCTTCTTCAGCCTCATCGATCCGGTCCATCGCGAGATACTCCAGTCCCGCGCCGCCTACAACTGGATCTCGCTCTGGCCCTGGCAATACTGGGCTCAATATCTGCTCACCGCAAGCCTCGCTCTCGCTGCCTTTGCCCGCATTCGTTCCATCCTGCCCCTTGCCGTGCAGCCCTATTTCCGCTGGATGCCGCTCATCGGACTCGCCATGATGCCCATCTCCTACCTGCTGCTTGAGCAACTCGGCTGGGCACTATTCCCGCAGGTTCAACCCATGCGCTCGCTTCTTTATTGCCACCTCTTCTGCCAGTGGCTCGCCCCCATCGCCGCCTGGCGGGAGATTAAAGACCGCAACTGGAGCCGCGCCGCCTGCTGGATGATCGTACCTCTCAGCCTCTCCCTGCGTGGCGATCTCCTCAACATTCCCCCCGACGGATGGTGGCAACAGGCGCTCCTCCTCGCCGTGCTCTTCGCCGCAGTCTACATCGCCGCCAAATGGCCGCGCCGCGAGTGGGCCTGGGCCGCCTGCTTCCTCGTCTCGCTCTTCTTCGGAGAAGTACTGAACGCCCGCGCCTACAAGCCCGTTGCATCCAACTCTCTCGACGCTCTCGCCGTTTGGGCCAAAGACCGCACTCCCACCGATTCTGTTTTCCTCTTCGGGGATCTTGGCCGCCGTCTCGAACCAGGCATCTTTCGCGCCCGCTCCACCCGCGCCGTTTATGTCTGCTGGAAGCAGGGTGGACAGGTGAATTATTTCCCGCAATACGCCCAAATCTGGTGGGAACGCTGGCGTGCCCTGCTCGCCCCCAATCATCCACCCTTGGACTACAACGACCTCCGCCGCCGTGGCATTCATTACCTCGTACTCACAACGCAAAACCCGACTAGAGACATCCCCGCCGTTTACGCTTCACCTGGTTACCGCGTCTACCAGCTCAACCCTTAGGGATTCACCTCAGCCCGGTCGGGCACACTCGCAAATTGCATTGCAGCTCTTAGCTTTTACCCCGCAAGCAGCGCCACGGTTGCAATCGCAATTGCTCACTTCGACGTCGCTGCCGGCGGCCTTCTCCAATCGAAAGCAAGCAAAAAGCGCGGCAAGCACTCCGTTACCCGCAGTTTGGCAACCCGACAGCATGCTTCCGGCAGTTGCCTTGGCCCAAACGCGTCCAGAGGTCCTCAACAAAGGCTCCTGGCGTTTCGAGGCCGCTTGCCCGCTGGGTATCTGCCGAGCGGTTAGATTTCGGTTTTCAAGTTTATGCTTATCTCGCGCTGTTTGCGCAAGCTCCCCGATCCCCGCAGATCGATCACTCGTCAGGTGCCGAGGTCGACGCCGAGCTTCTTCAATTCCTCAGCGTAATAGCGCTTGTGCAGAATCTCAAACTCTTCACTGCCTTCGAGAATGTTCTTCTTCTGCGTCAACACCTTCGCCCGCGCATCGCGGTCGGCCTTTTCTTCCACCTGCAGAATGTCCGTGAAAGACTTCACAATCTCCAGCCGCACGTCGTTCTGTTCCTTCTTCACTCTTGTCTCGCGCTGCTTGCGCAACATCGCCGCGAGGGTATGCGAAAGGTCGGTGATCTTGTCCCGGGAGAGCTTCATGCCGTCATTCGTTTCGCGGCCGGCCGCGCGAATGATCTTCCGCTCCCTCACCATCGTGCTCTTGATTTTGCGGAACATATCCTGATAAGACACGGCGTTGTTCCGCATGTACTCCGTGTACTGCTCCAGAATCTCCCGTACTTCATCGTTCAGCCTATCCTCGATTTCGAGGTCGGTCACGATGACGGCGGAGATTTGCTGCGCTAGCCCTTCCGGGTTCGCAGTGTCTATAAAGGCAGGACTCAAACGCTGCACGAGGCGGCGCGAGAGGTAGGCAACAAGTTCTTTTGCGATCAGCATGTATCAGTCTATGGATAGTGTATCGAGATGCACTTGAGCCTTAGTTGCGCTTGGGGCTCGTAATGCTGCAAACATCACACCGGCCGTACAACACCAGCTCGTGTGCCGTCGCCACAAACCCCACCGGCAAATTCGGTTTTACCTGCACCGGACAGCCCGGCAGGTCGAATACTTTGCCGCAATTCCGGCAGTGAAAATGATGGTGATGGGCCTTGCCGGATACCTCATAACGCGACGAGTCGCCCGGCAAATCCACCGGAGTCAGCCAGCCCTCTTCCACCAGCGCCTTGATGTTGCGGTAGACCGTCGCAATCCCCAGTCCCTTGATCCTGCTCCCGGCATGGTCCAACACTTCCTGCGGCCCCAAGGGGCGATCCACGGCGATAAATACGTCGCGAATCGCCGCCTTCTGGCGCGTGTTGCGTTGCAATACCGTCTTTGATTCCGGATCAGGCAACGGAGATCGGACCATGGTCGTCACAATGTCCCTCGTGCGGATGATGCAGGTGTCCCTGCACCAGATAATCTACATGATCCCCGTGCGGTACGGGCTCGTGTCCACAGCCCTCGCCATGAATATGGCCGGGCTCATGTCCCTCGCAGACATGGCCTGCCGTGCAGGCTGCCGGATTTGCCGCCGTCACTTGAAGCGTGTGTTCGTCAAAGTGACCTTCATGAGAATGATGCAGATGCCCGTCATGCAGGTAATCCACGTGGCCCTCATGCAGAATCGCCGTGTGGCCGCAGTCCGGGCCGTGTATGTGCGTATGGTCTTCGTGTACGTGATGCGCCATATATTATCCCTTCCCTCTTTTCGCTTTTTTCGTTGCTTTCGCTTTTTTCGCTTCGGGCGGCAAGGCTGCTTTTCCGGTTGAGTGGGCCAGTGCGTTAAACACCAGTCCCGCCACATGTTGATCTGCAAGTGAATATAAAATATGCTTCCCCTGCCGCCGTCGTGTCAACAGATTTTCGCTCCGCAAGATTCTCAAGCGCTGTGAAATCGTGGACAACTCCTCATTCGTCGCCGCCGCGATTTCACTTACGCAGGCCTCGCCTTGTGACAGCATCGCCAGTGTCCGCAATCTTGGAGTATCGCCCATGGCGCGAAAGATTCGGGCCGCCGCTTCAATCGAAGCCTCTTCCAAGGGCAGCAGAGGCCGCTTCCGGTGTTCGGGGTCATTGGGCGTGCACGGCTTCGTCGATTCCAATATTGCTTTCACTTGAACAACTATTCAAGTGTATCGCTGTTCGGGCGGCAGTTTACAATCCAGACTAATTTAGCCACCTTCCCCATCAAAACTTTGAATAGGCGAATGAAATCGATTCGCGCCAAACCGAGATAAAGATGATCGCAAAATCGGACGTAGAGACGCTGCTGGAATGTTTTGTGCGCATCTATTCTACCTGCCATGTCCGTAACCAGACCCGCGGGAAAATGGCCTCTGCCGTGAGTGCCAATCAGGCCAGTGTTCTCGACAACTTGAGCACAACCAAAGGCGTCACGGTCCTCAATCTCC
>JBKJSR010000045.1:0-2702 GCA_046594355.1 Bryobacter sp. | reverse complement strand
ACGGAGTGCGTGCGCGAGATCGTCTCGGCCAAGGAGTCCCCCGTAAAGTTTATTATTTCCGACCATCCTGTCACGATCTATCACCGACGGTATTCGCCTGAGTCAAGCGAGTGCGTGTATCCGCAAGATCCCAGCATTGATCTGGTAGGGTCCCAGACCTTGTTCGCTCTGGATGCCAATCACTGCCTGATCTTGACCAATCTGGAGTACGCGAAGGAACCCGCAACTGCAGCCCTGATGAGTACGCGCACGCATGCGAGGTACCGCGGCACCAGTTTGGCTCGCACAGACGCCTTTGTTCGCGGTCGACAGCTTGACGTATCCGAAGTCATATCGATCAATCACGTGCTGAAATCCAGAGCGAAGCGGTACGTCGCGGCAGCCGATCCGCAATGGCTGTACCCGGAACGTAGCTTCAAGCACAGCTGGGATGAGATTGGTTCTCTCCTGTTACCTCACGATCAACTTTCGGGATTCGGCGGAGAGATCTACGTAGGGTACAAGGACGGCTCATCACACTACCAGGACGAGTTTGGGCGCACGTCGACCATTCACAAGCACCTCCGAAAAGAGCCGCCAACCTCTGAGCTTGAGGCGCAACAAAACTGTCCGTGTGGAAGCGGTGACGAATACGGAAGCTGTTGCCGGGACATCCCAGCTCACGAGAGACCTTCGTGGACAAGCTACAGCATCCGTGAAAGAAACCTGGTGCTTTGCAATGCCGTCGCCCGGATTTTGGACCTGGATGAGAGGACTTGGCTGGATGTGCGTAGGGAGCTTACCGACGAACAGGTCGGGAAGATTCACGACCTGTTTGCAGGACTTTGGCCCGTTGACACTCAATTGGCCGACCTGCTGCCACGGCCGAAGACGACAAGGACGAGGGCCGTTTTCATGGGAGTTCCGGATCCGCGCACCTTGTCGGCAAACGTCATCGCCTTGCTTGAATACTTCGATGAAGTGGTCGTGGCACACCCTTTCTTGAATGCGGCGACGATGAAGCCCGAGTACAGCCCGTCAACTTCGCCTGCCGGCTTCAAAGAGCAGACGCTACGCAACGTGTACACGCTGATGTCGCTGGAACCCCATATTGCAGCTGGCCGAATCCATCTTGTTCCGGATCCGGCGGACTTCGATGACGCTTACCGGCGCGAGATGTGGAAAATGGCAGAGAACCGTCGTGATAGTGTCGAGCTCAGCCCGGAAGATGAACAGGTCATCAAGCAATTGAGTAAGGATGACTATATGCGCACGGTCAAACGGTTACCAGACCGAGAGCTGGGAGATTATGTGAAGAGGAATGCGCCTGACATTAGCGACAAGACTGTGCGGGACGTAGTCGAAGTGTGGAAGCGCGAGATCGAGGACGACCCACTAGCCCTTCTCCAACCAATGGTGTCAGGGGAGGAAGGCGCGCAGGTGCGCACCTTCAAGGGCTTCAACCTCGAGACGGCTATGTTCCTTGCCACCCTCACGGGAGCAGTCTTGTACGCCGATTTGCGGGTCATGTGGGATCAATTGCACCCAGTTAGCGGCGAGCAGATGCCAGTGCAGAATCCAGTTTGGAAGCTTGTTGCCAGCGACTTATCACACATCGTCTTCCCACTGTCGGTGGACGACGAAGCAAAGGAAGTGCTGCACCCGTCACCGCAGCCGGATCGTAGTCTCATCCACACGGTCGTTCAAGCAGTCACGAGTGGGACTACGGACAGCCTCGAGGGCGTTGCAGCGCAGATTAAAGACCTCTTGGCAGCTCAGGGAAGTAACGGCCAGGCAGGCGAGGCGACTGGCCTCTGCGCAAGATTTCAAGTTTCCATACCGTTGGGGGGCTTCCGGCGCACTGAGGTGACGAGGCTGCTGCTGACCTTCGGCCGCGCCAAGACGATTCGGCCGATCCCTCTCGCCTTCCTGTTGCGGTGGACGGGGCCGCCGACCGGGAAGTCGACGTCGTAGAGGAACAGCTCCTCTACTTCCCGCGCAGCGGTGGACAAACTTCCGACTTCAGGGAGATATCGGGAAAAGCTGCTCGCGCTAGTCGTGCCGCGTATTTACAAAGGAAGTCTCCAGCTAATGTAGAGAAAGTGTCATTTTCAATCGAGCGAGAGAGTTAACGATAATCGAACATTGTCGTTAGGTAGAGGTCGGCTGATGACTCGATTCGGCGACCACGCGTTGCTTTCATTAGTCGGCTTGCCCTTACCACCATGCAAAGTTCGTTGTAAGTGCAATGGCGGTGGTTGCTAGCGCAAGCTCCCCAGCGCAAAGGTCAGGCTGACCACGCCGAGCAGAGTCGACAGGCTCACCAGGCCGGCCACATAGGCGCCGTTGTAGCCCATGCGCGCGGCCAGCACATAAGCGCTCGCGGCCGTCGGCAGCGCCGAGAAGGCGATCAGCACCGTGGTCTGCACCGGATCCAGCCGGAACAGGCGCGCCAGTCCCCAGGCCGCCAGCGGCACCCAGAGGTGCCGGATCGACAGCAGGGCGACGGCCAGCACCTTGGCCCGGCCGAGCGATCCGAACTGCATGCCGGCACCCGCGGCCAACAGCCCGAGCGCGAGCGATGCGCCGCCGATGCGGGTGACGCCCGGCTCCAGCAGATCCGGAATCCGCAGCCCGGCAAGATTCGCGGCCAGTCCCAGCACGGTGGCGATGATCAGCGGATTGCGCAACACGGCCCGACCGAAGCCGGTGTTGCCGTGGCG
>JBKJSR010000727.1:0-14296 GCA_046594355.1 Bryobacter sp. | reverse complement strand
GATGCCGTGCTTGATGCCATGATGGTCTGGTAGCGAACCGGACCATGCATAGACGATCCTTTTTACAAACAGCGGTAACAGGTGTGGCCGCATGCGGATTTGCCGCCACAACGCGTCCCAAAGAATTATTCACGGAAGTCGCCGTAATTGGTGGAGGCACGGGCGGATGTGCCGCTGCGCTCGGAGCCTTGCGCGAGGGCCGGCGCGTGGTGATGTCTGAAGAGTGCCGCTGGATTGGCGGTCAGCTCACCTCGCAGTTGGTTCCTCCAGACGAGCATCCCTGGATGGAGATGTTTGGCGGCACCCGCGCCTACCGGAACTATCGAGCGGCTGTGCGGGCTTACTATCGTTCCAATTTTCCAATCACGGAAGACGCTCGCTCGCGAACGCCGTTCAATCCTGGAGGTGGATCGGTTAGCGGATTGACGCATGAGCCAAAAGTTTCTCTGGCCGTTCTTGAGACGATGCTGGTACCTTACCTGGCAAGCGGACAGTTGGTGCTGCTCACAGAATTTCGCCCGATTGCCGCCGACTTTGCAAGTGACCGATTGCGCGCCGTCACGGTGGAACACACGCAAGAGAAGCATCGCGTTACGATCAGCGCCCCCTATTTTGTCGATGCCACCGAGCAGGGAGATCTTCTACCGCTCGCCAAGTGTGAATTCATCACCGGCTTTGAAAGCCGCGCGATGACAGGTGAAGCGAGCGCTCCTGAAACGGCTCAACCAGCCAATATCCAGGCCTTTACGGTTTGCTTTGCCATGGAGTATCGGGATGGCGAAAATCACGTAATTACCAAGCCGGAAGACTATAACTTTTGGCGCGATTATGTCCCCGCGATGAAGCCGCCCTGGCCGGGCAAGCTGCTGGGCTGGGCGATGAGCAACCCAATTACGCTCCAAAAGCGAAATGTAAGTTTTGATCCACGCGAGGATGAGGGGCAGCCGGGAGGCCCGCTCAATTTGTGGCTCTACCGCCGGATCCGCCGCCGCAAAAACTTCACCAACTGGGAAAAAGACGCGGACATCAGTCTCGTCAACTGGCCGCAAAACGATTATTGGCTGGGCAATCTGCACGGTGTTAGCGAAGCGGAGGCGGCGAAACATTTGCGCGGTGCCAAGCAGCTCAGTTTGTCGCTGCTCTACTGGATGCAGACCGAAGCTCCACGGGCCGATGGCAGGGCGGGCTGGCCTGGTCTGAAGTTGCGTCACGATCAGTCGGGTACCGAGGATGGCCTCGCGATGTATCCTTACATTCGTGAGAGTCGGCGCATTGCAGCCGAATTCACTGTGCTGGAACAGCATGTGGCGGCCAAGGGGCGCGAGCAGGCGGGCGCGGCGAAGTTCGCCGACAGTGTTGGAATCGGCAGTTATCGCATCGATTTGCATCCGTCGAGCGGGGGAGACAATTACATCGACGTCAGCTCTCATCCCTTTCAGATTCCAATGGGAGCGCTGATTCCGAAGCGGATCGAGAACCTGTTGGCGGGAGCGAAAAATCTTGGGGTGACCCACATCACCAACGGGTGTTACCGCCTCCACCCCGTGGAATGGAATATCGGTGAGAGCGCTGGAGCTCTGGCGGCGGAAGCGCTGCGCACCGGTGAGCCGCCACGTAAAATCCGCAATGATTCAAAGATGACCAGTGCATTTCAGGCTCGCTTACGCAGCCGGGGAGTTCAGACCGAATGGCCCGTTTTGTCGCCTCGTTAATTTTAATTTGCCTTGCCTGTGCCGGGCAAAAAATCGATGCAAAGACTGTAAAGAATTTGACTGTCGCCTGGCGCTTTGCGCATGGCGAGAACCCGCCCGGGCGTCCGAACGGCCGGCTCAGTTTCAACGCAACCCCAGTTCTAGCCGAAGGCAAACTGTTTGTCGTCACACCGAAAGGCTCGGCGATCGCGCTCGACCCCTTCAGCGGAAAAGAGATTTGGAAAGTGGCGCGCTTGGGTGAATCGAGGCGCAGTTGGGGGGCGGCGTATTCGGCCGGCAAGCTCTTCTATGGCACGCCGGACGGCAAGCTGATCTGCCTGCTCGCACGCAACGGCGAAATGCTTTGGGAAACGGATTTGCGTGCGGGACAGCGTGCCGGGCACCTGTCGCAGAACATGCCGCCGACGATCTTTGGCGACCTGGTAGTGACGGGTGGGGAAGTGCCCGAAGGCAGTCCCCAAGGGCCAGAAGGCATGATCCGCGCCTGGCGGCAAAGCGACGGCAAACTGGCATGGGAGTTTCATACGGTTCCCCGCGATGGCGAAGCCGGTGCCGAGACTTGGGCGATAGGATCGCGCGAAGGCCGCACCGGCGTAAATGTCTGGGGACAGTGCGCCGCTCACGAGCGGGAAGGCGTGCTTTACTGTCCAACCGGCAGCGCCAGTTACGACTTCTACGGTGGCGACCGCAAGGGCGCGAATCTTTACGCCAACAGTGTGTTGGCGCTCGATGGCAAGACGGGAAAGCTACGCTGGCACCGGCAACTCGTACATCACGATCTCTGGGATTATGACTTGCCGGCCAAGCCTGTGCTGGTGGAACTGAAGAGGGCGGGGAAGTCGATTCCGGCTCTGGTGCAGGTAACGAAGATGGGCTTCGTCTGGTTTCTCGACCGCCGAAGTGGAGAGCCGGTGTATGGTTCGGAGGAGCGTCCGGTCGCAAAGAGCAGCGTGCCGGGTGAAGAGAGCTGGCCCACCCAACCTTTCCCTCTCAAGCCTCCGCCTCTAGCTCGCACGAGTTTTTCGGAAGCCGATCTAAACACCTTGACTCCCGAATGGGCCAATGAGTGCCGCGGACTCTACGAGCAGGTTGGCAATGCCGGGATCTTCGAGCCCTGGGCCAAGGATCGTTACACTCTCATGCTGCCGGGCACTTTGGGCGGCGGCACCTGGAGCGGAGCGGGTCTCGATGCATCAAGACGTCTCCTCTTTGTGAACAGCAATGAGCTTGGTATCGTTGGCAAAATGGTGGAACGAAACGGCACCTGGGTGCGCGAATCTCCAGGCACGCATCCGCGTTTCGCCACGCGGGATCTGGTGCCGTGTATGATGCCGCCCTGGAACACGTTGAACGCAATCGACATCGACACAGGCGAACTGCGGTGGCGCGTGCCGCTTGGCGAATTGCCACAAGCCAAGGCCAAGGGTTTTCCGGATACGGGGGCTTATGGATTGGGCGGGTCGCTGGCGCTGCCTGGCGGCGTCGTCTTCATCGGCGGCGCGGCCGATTCCCACTTTCGTGCTTTCGATTCCACGACGGGCGCACTGCTTTGGAACTACGAGATGAAGGCGAGTGTGTATGCGACGCCGATGACTTACTCGGGGCCAAAGGGCATTGAGTATGTGGTGGTTGCCGCCGGAGGCGGAGGCTTCTTTCCCGGGCCACTGGGGGATGAACTCGTCGCCTTTACTCTACCGAAATAGAAAACGGCCCTCTTGAGGAGAGCCGTTTCAGTTTGGGTTGTGAGAATGCGTTTAGAGCACTTGTTCGCTGAAGTTCTCTAAGATCCCTTTGATCTTCTGGCAGAACTGGTCGGCGAGCGCACCATCGATCAGGCGATGATCGAAACTAAGTGCGAGATGCGCCTGGCTGCGGATGGCGATGGCGTCGTCGATCACGACCGGGACCTTCTCCACTGCGCCAATGCCGAGAATGGCGACGTTGGGCTGGTTGATCATCGGCGTCGCAAAGATGCTGCCAAAGCTACCAAAATTCGTCAGCGCAAAGGTGCCGCCGGCGAGATCGTCTGGCTTCAACTGCTTGCTACGGGCGCGGTTCGCGAGGTCCACGATCGAGCGTTGCAATCCGACAATGTTCATCTCATCGGCGCGCTTGATTACAGGGACAATGAGCCCGAGACCGCCTTCGAGCGCGACAGCGATACCCATGTTCACTTCGTTATGGAAGATGATGTTGTCGCCTTCAATCGAAGCGTTGATGATCGGGAATGCCCGCAACGCTTCCGCTGCGGCGCGTGCGACAAAGGGCAGAAAGGTGAGGCCAAAACCATAGCGGGCCGTAAACTCGTCCTTGTGTCTCGCACGAAGCTTGGCGATCTTCGTCATGTCGATCTTGTGTACGGTTGTCACATGAGCGGAGATGGTTTGCGACTTGAGCATGTGCTCGGCGATCTTCTTGCGCATGATGCTCATCGGCTCGACACGAGTCTTGGCCGGAGTAGCGGCGGCGGGCGGCGCGATCGGGGCCGATGCAGGTGCCGGTGCCGTCGCGGAAAAAGCTGGAGCGGCGCTGGCGACTGTTCTCGCCGCCTGAGCTTCGATGTAAGCTTCGATGTCCTGCTTGGTGATGCGGCTGCCGGCACCTGAGCCAGGTACTTGCGCGAGATCGATGTTGTACTCGCGAGCCATCTTGCGGACCAGCGGAGACAATGGACCATTGAGGGATTCCACTTCTGCGGTAGGCACCGGCGGGGCGGCGGCGGGGGCTGGTGGAGGGGCTGGTGCGGGCGGCGCGGCGGCAACCGTCACGGATGCCGGGGCAGCCATGGCAGCCACAGGTGCAGCGGCAGGAACAGCAGCCGCTGCGGCTCCCGCTTCACTGATGCGGGCCACAACCGTATTGATCCCAACCGTTGCCCCTTCCTGAACCAGCACTTCGGCCAATGATCCGGCGACAGGCGATGGAATCTCGGTATCCACTTTATCGGTGGAAATTTCAAAAAGTGGTTCGTCGCGTTCCACCTTGTCGCCTGGCTTTTTGAGCCAGCGCGTCAGGGTTCCTTCGACAATGGACTCGCCCATTTGGGGCATCACGACATCGGTCATGGAAGCGTCTCCTCTAATAATAAGTGTTCAATGGAAGTAGAAAAATCGTGGTTGAAGATCTCCGCCAAGTGGCGCGCGATCAGGCGCATTACTTCAACGCGGTCCGCTGCGACGCCCAACTCCGCCATGGATGTAACTGGAAGAGTAAGTCCGCAGGGGACGATGTACTGAAAGTAACGGAGGTCGGGATTCAGATTGAGTGCAAAGCCGTGGGAACTTACCCAGCGGCTGATATGTATGCCAACGGCGCAAATTTTGGCGGCGGTTCGATCGGCATTCTCCACATAAACGCCGGTCTCTTTGCCGTCTCGCGTATGGGCCGAGATTCCAAACCCGGCGAGCGTGCGGATGACCGACTGCCCGATGGCCTGGACATAGGCGCGTACGTCTTTTTTCCAGGGTGCCAAGTCGAAAATCGGATAGCCGACCAGTTGCCCTGGACCATGGTAAGTGACGTCCCCACCGCGATCCGCTTCATGGATTGTAACGCCCAGCTTTTCAAGTACATCGCGCCCCGCCAGAATATTCGACTCGCTTGCGTTGCGGCCCAGTGTAATGACGTGCGGGTGCTCGACAAACAGCAGGGTATCCGGCACGAGGTCGGCCTTGCGCTTTTCGACATAGTCCCGCTGGATCGACCAGGATTCCGCCCAGGACAGGCGGCCAAGGTCGACCACGTCAAGCTTAGGCATTAATCGCCAATCCGTAGACGGCCTGGAAAGCCTCGCCGACTGCTTCGTACTGCGTGGGATGCGCGTGGATCGTGTTCATCATCGTCTCGACTGTCGCTTCGGCCTCCATCGCAACCACTGCTTCGGCAATCAATTCGTAGCCATGATGACCAATGATGTGGACACCCAGAATTTCACCAAAGGTCTCATCGGCGACGACCTTCACAAACCCTTCGTGGTGGCCCACGATCGAAGCCTTGGAATTCGCCGCAAACGGGAACTTGCCCACCTTCACCTTATAGCCCTGCGCCTTGGCTTGAGTCTCGGTCAAGCCAACGCTGCCGATGCCGGGATTGGAATAAGTGGCGCCAGGGATACGGTTCTTGTTGATCGGAATCACTTCCGTCTTCGCAATATGACCAATCGCCACCATACCCTCGGCAGCCGCTACGTGCGCAAGCTGCGGGGTACCGGCAACCACGTCGCCGATCGCATAGACTCCGGGTTCCGCCGTCTGCTGGAATCCGTTCACCTTGATGAAACCGCGATCGCTTTCGACCTTCGTATTCTCAAGCCCAATGTTTTCCGTATTGGGCTTGCGGCCGACGGCGATCAGCAAGCTCTCTACTTCCACTTGTTCCACTGTCCCGTTCGCGAGCGTCGCGGAAAGTTTGACGCTATTTGCGCCCACCTGAATATTCTCCACCTTGGCGCCTGTCTCGATGCGGATACCAATCTTTTTGTAACAGCGCTCGAGTTCCTTCGAAACTTCTTCGTCTTCTACCGCAACCAGGCGCGGCAGCATTTCGAAGATCGTTACTTCACTGCCAAAGCTGCGGAAGATACTCGCGAATTCGACGCCAACCGCACCCGCACCGATGATCCCCAGTGACTTCGGAACGCTTGGCAACTCCAGGATTTCGATATTGGTCAGCAAACGCGGCGATTGCGCTTGCAATCCGGGCATCATCCGCGCTTCCGAACCCGTGGCGATGACGATATTCTTCGCCTCGATAATTGACTTCTGGCCGTTATTGTCGACTTCCACCTTGCCGCCGCCCAGCAAGCGCCCATAGCCGGCAATCGTGTCTACTTTATTCTTCTTCATCAGAAACTCGATGCCCTTGGCATGTTTCGAGATGATCTTGTTCTTCCGTTCGATCACATTCGGGAAGTGCAGCACGGGAGTCTGGCAACTGATGCCTTCATCTTCCGGGTGCATGAAATAATCCCACACGCTGGCGGTGTGGAGCAAAGCTTTGGTCGGAACACAACCGACATGGAGGCAGGTGCCACCAAGTTTAGGAGCTTTTTCAATGATTGCAGTCTTGAGGCCAAATTGGCCGGCGCGCACAGCAGCCGAGTAGCCGCCAGGGCCACTTCCGATAATAACGACGTCGTAGGACATGGGAACTCTTTCAGTGTATCAAGCAGGTGTTTGCAGGCATCTCTCGTCATGAGAAATGTTTACCCTTTTGGCCGCAAAACTCGTGCTGCTGGAGGCCGGAAAAGCGCTGCAGCCAAAGGCACGGTTGCGCCTTTGGTGCCTGGTTTTTTTTTGACTCCCGTTTTGCCGTGGAAGCCTGGGCAGTGCGCTACGAAAAGGATTTCGCCTCGAATCCGGCCTTTACTTTTTACGAAGTACTCGTCATCGGCGGCATAGGAATTCCAGGCAATTCCTTGATCTTCCCTGGAGGACTACTGCCCCCGTTATCATCCTGACCGTGGGATCGAAGCGACCGATTCCGATTCCGGGGAATGAGCGATGGAAGGTCCCGGCAATCGCATGAAAATCCACCGAGCGGATACGGAGAGGCTTGTCCCATTCATGATGAGCTTGAAGGCGGAGCGTGGGACAAGTTGCGGCTTGATCATCGGTATGGAACGTGGCAGACAAGTGGATCGAAGATAACGCCGCTGCAACGCAACGCCTCGCGCCTCCGTCGTTGACAATGAAGCTAAGCGGCATGAATTCCAAAATCCTGATCTGTCTCACACTATTCGGCTCTTTGTCCGTTGGCCTGTCTCAGACCTCCAACGCTCCGTTTCCTGTCAAAGCAGTGCTCGTAAAGGGCAACAAGATTGTCAAAGCCGAGCAGGTGATCGCCTATGCAGGCATTTTGCCGGGCTCAACCGTTCGGCCCGCGGAAATGGATGCGGCCATGCAAAAGCTACTCACTTGCGGCTACTTTGATCGAGTCTCGTACCGCTATGAACCGCGCGAGCAAGGTTACGCAATAGAGTGGGACGTTACAGAAGTAACGGTCTTTTACCCGGTGGCTTTTGAAGACATCGCCGTAAAGCCTCCCGAGGCCAAGGCGATTCTCAAGAAGCTAGATCCGCTGTTTGGGGACAAGATTCCGGCAACCCAGGAAGTGCTCAAGCGATACGAAGAAGCGTTGAATGCAACTCTGAAGGTAACCGTGCCGGAGGACAGGATCCGGGGACAACTGGCCAGCGACGACAAGGGTAATCTGGTAGCGATGTTCCGGCCGCGCCGGGTTTTGCCCACCATCTATCAGGTGGAATTTAGCGGCAACAAACTGATCAGTTCCGAAGAATTACGGCCGCCGATCGGTGCTGCGGCAACTGGAGTGGTTTACCGCGAATCCGATTTTCGCGACATTCTCGATATCAAGATCCGTCCCATGTACGAAGCGCGCGGCCGCGTCAACGTGAGTTTCCCCGAGATCACAACAGAGAAAGCGAAGGATGTCAACGGCCTGAACTTGAAGGTGAAAGTTGTTGAAGGCGAGGAATATAACCTGGGTGAAATTCGCATTGAAGGCGAATCCGGGCGCACCGAAGACTGGTTGCGGATTGGCGGCTTCCGGCAGGGTGTTACCGCCAACATGGGTGAAGTGGAGGAAGGCCGACGCAAGATGGAAGCGGCCGTAAAGCGCAACGGGTATCTGGACGCGAAGGTGCTTGCGAAGCGAACGATCAACAACGAACGCAAGACCGTCGACATGGATATGACGATTGTCCCTGGAGAAATATATAACTTCGAGAAGCTTGAGATCAAGGGACTGGACCTGATTTCAGAACCGGAAGTACGTAAAATGTGGGGCGTCAAGAAAGGCGCGGCCTTCAATTTCGAGTATCCCGATTACTTCCTGACTAAATTACGCGAAGATGGCATTTTCGACAACTTGGGAGACACTAAGAGCGTTGCCGATGTGGACCGGGAGCATCGATTGGTTGCAGTCACCTTGATCTTCAAGGGCGCTCCGCCGAAAACCGAAGATAAATCAAAACGCCCCGGGCCACCTTTTTAACTTTGAAATTCTACACAGCGTATCGAACAGCCCCTACAGGGCTGCTACGCACCTACACAAGAGGTGACCCAATTCAAAGAGCAGAGTGCCGTCTGCGCAGGTCCATCCTTACTTTTGGGGCGGGCCAACTGCCTAAAGAATCTATGGACCGGGCGAGGTGAACAACCACGCTGGCCGATGTCGTTCTGGTGTGATGCACGCAAGACGAAGCCATAGTGACCTGCGGGCCTGCGCCAAGCCGATTGAGAATGCAATTCAGACCTCTGCCAACTGATTACTGTGTTCTCGAAAGAGCCGCTGGAAACGGTGGAGCAGGTTCCATACGGCGCGGAGAAGCTTCTGGGATCGCTATCTCGCAGTCGCAGTAGCCAAAAAGCAAGTAGCAAAAAAGCAATTGACAACACGAAATCAAACGCATACAGTCTAATGCAATACTTCGCAGTACACCAAAAGGGGAACATCATGTCCGTGGCAACGCGTCTCGCACTTTTTATCCTGGCATCTTGCGCATGCAGTCTGGCCCAGTTCAGCAGCAATGTTCAAGGCGTCGTACAGGACCCGACTTCGGCTGTCGTACCCAAAGCCGCGATGAAGCTAAAGAATGTCGATACCGGGCTAACGGCGGAAGCGCTCACCAACAGCTCCGGGTTCTATCGCTTTTCCAGTCTTCCGCCTGGGAATTACGAAGTCTCGGCCGAGGCTTCCGGATTTCAGACCAGAATTCTGAAACTGACTCTCAGCACCAATCAGGTCCGCGATTTGAATATCTCACTGGAGGTACAGGCAGGGGTGCAATCGGTACAGGTCACTGCCGAAGTGGAGGTGCTGGATACAGCGGAAACGCGGCAGCAACTCACAATTCATCAGGATACGATCCGCGACCTTCCACTGCTGAATAACAGCATTTTTTCCCTGTTGGCTTTGGCCCCGGGTGTAATCGGCGTCAACGGTGCCCCGGACAATTTCAACGCCGAATACTTCTCCGGCATGAGCGCCAACGGCCGCAGTGCCTATGGCAACACCTTTAACGTCGACGGCATGAACGTTACCAGTAACATCTCGAACGGCACGGCCAACATCGGCATTAACCCTGAGACGGTTAGCGAGGTCACCATCGAAACCAACACCTTCAAAGCCGAGCAGGGCCTCGGGAGCTCGATTGTAGTTTCCGTCACCACCAAAGCCGGCACAAACCAGTTCCACGGCGCCGGCAATTACTGGTTCACAAATCAGGACATGCGCGCCCGTACGAGCCTTCCCTTTGTGGCCCGCTACAATCCTTTCGCCAGGCAAAATGTGAATGGCGCTTTCGGCGGTCCAATAGTCAAGAACAAGACTTTCTTTTTCAGCTCCGTCGAGACGCTTCGCTCCAAGGACGTTGCGCTTGGCGTGGAGACCTACGAGAGCCCTGAATTTGTAGCTTGGGCGAGAAGCAATTTCCCGAACACGATCGGTACCAAGATGCTCGTGGAAAATCCCATTCGCGGACCCGTGCAGACAAACGTGCTGCGGAACGCCCAACAGGTGCTCGGCCCCGAGTGCGGAACGCCCGCTTTCAACAACATTCCTTGCAATCTGCCGATGGTAGTGCAGGGCTCATGGAGCCGCTCGCCTTACCGGAATGGCCTGCAGTATAGCTTGCGCGGAGACCAGTATTTGCGCGATAGCAAAGACAGGATCAATGTCAGCTTCATCCGCACCGAATCGGAGAACGCACAACTCATCAACAGGCCGACGCAGAATGCGACCTCGAATCGATTTGTGAATGCGTTCCAGGCGAACTGGACGCATACCTTCTCGCCGGACAAGCTGAACGAGATGGGAGTCTCCGGCAACAAGGTACAGGGACAAGATGGCGTTGGCGCGCCTCTGCGGCTCCCGGCCATGGGCGTGCAAGGAAGCGCCGGCGTGGGGCCGGGATTCGCCGGTACCTTTGTCCAGCACAATTACAATTTTCGGGATGTCTTCACTTGGGTGCGCGGAACCCACACCATCAAGTTGGGCGGTACCTATTATCGGGGCGATGGCTTCGCGCCGTTCGCCGGCGCTTCAGGCGGCAATGGAAGCAGGCCGTTTTTCAACTACCTGAACCTTGTCGACCTGGTCCGCGACCAGCCTTTCAACGGGCAGATGGGTGCCTTCGATCCGCTCACGGGCCAACCGAAAGAATACATCTTCGGTGCCAAGCTAGACACGATCGGCGTCTTTGTTCAGGATGAATGGAAGGTGCGGCCGAATCTCTCGATTACCGCTTCCATCCGCTGGGACGATTTCGGCAACCCCCAAGGCATCAAAGGCTTTCAGCTCACCAATATCTTTGTCGCCAAAGGCAGCACCTACCAGGAGCAATTCCGCAACGCCGCCATCCGGCCCGGCGACAGGCAGTTCCCAGGCCGCATCAACACGAATTTCAGTCCCCGATTGGGTCTTGCCTGGTCTCCGGGTGCCAGCCGGAAATGGGTGGTCAGAGCCGGCGCGGGACTATACAACGACTGGATCACGCTGGGCGAATCCATCGACCGGGTGAATATCAATCCGCCGAATTTCGTCTTCCCCAGCTTCGGCGTGCTCCTGCCCTTAAAACTGGCACCTTCGATCGGCACCTCGGACGTCTATCCGTTTGGCTTTAACCTCCCTCGAATTCCCGCCCTCGGTCTGGATGCACGCGGCGGTATCGCCGGTCTCCAAACCAACGTCGGCGGCCTCGATCCGAATCTGAGGACTCCCCGAACCATCAACTATCTTTTTGGAGTCGAGCGCGAGTTGCCGGGCCGCACGGTAGTCGGCCTTTCCTATAACGGCTCCTACACCTGGAACGCTCTGGTCGGTCTGAACTACAATCGCTTCGCCGGCGATCTTCTGGATGGGCGGCTCGACCGCCTCAATTCGAGTTTTGGGACCATGCAGTACATCACGAATTTCAATGAGATCCGCTTTAACGGAATGACGGCTACGATCCGCAAGGAGCTTGGTGCCTCGGGGACCCTGCAGGGCTCTTACACTCTGGGGCGCGTAAAAGATCTGTTCCAGGGTGGATCGAGGTCCGTGGGCTTTGAAGGCGCAGTCGATCCCAGCCAGCTCGGGGATCGGCCCGCCAACGCCGCATGGGATGTGCGCAATCGCGTTTCAGCTTCCGGCGTGTATCGCCTCCCTACGCCCTGGAAATCGAATTCGATTGCCAATCGCGTTCTTGGCGGGTGGGAGATTGGGGCGACGGCCATCCTCCAGTCGGGGGTGCCCGTGAATGTGGCCAACTTTAATTCGTTTAATCCTTTTCGCGACGCGGACGGCCGCGTGACGGGCTTCCGGCCAAACTCCGGAGACTATAACGCGGACGGCAACAACTTCGACTTTCCGAACTGGGGCGGCAACCTTCCCGCCAAGTACGGGCGCAGCCAATTCCTGGGAGCAAATGCCGGGAAGCCAGCCTACAACAGCGCCGATTTTACGGCTCCCGTCGCTGGCACGCAAGGCAACGTTCCGCGAAACTTCTTCCGTCAGCAGGGCGTGGTGAACGTCGATGCGAGCGTAATCAAGAACAACAAACTGCCGATGTTTGGAGAAAAGGTAAACCTGCAATTGAAGTTTGAATTCTTCAACGCGATCAACCGCGTGAATCTCGGTGGCATCAACGGGAACGTCGCGGATTTCAATTTCGGACGCATTCTCGGTCAGGGAAGCCCGCGTACGATTCAAGTCGGTGCCCGCCTCTCGTTCTAGCATGCTTTACGTTGGCGCGTTTGCGCTCCTCGTCGTGCTCGCCGGGAGCCTGCGGGCGGACTTTACAGCGATCCGCGAACTGCTCCGCCGGGGACAGTTTCAGCAAGCCGTTCAGCAATCGGAACGCGAGCTAAAGCTTCATCCGCAGGACTTTCAGATCTGGACTCTGAAAGGGATCGCGCTGCAATCGCTGGGGCGGCGGGCGGAGAGTCTTGTGGCTCTGCGCAAGGCGGTGATGCTGCAAGCGAAGTTCCTGCCGGCCTTGCAAGCGCTGGCTCAAGTGGAATACGAAAGCGGAGATTCCGGCGCCCGCAAAACTTTGCAACAGATTGTCGCGCTGCAGCCCGATCCTTCCGCTTACGCGATGCTGGGAGTGCTGGCCTTTGAAGGGCGGGACTGCGGGCGTAGCGTAGAGTATTTCGCGAAGGCCGGTGCCGCCGCCACCGCCAATCCAGTGGCTAGGTGGCAATATGCCACTTGCCTGTTTGAGCAAGGCCGCCATGCGGAAGCCGAAACGCACTTCGTGGCCCTGCTGGCAACGAGGGAAGACGCCCGTGTTCGATACAACTTGGGCCTGGCGCGCTTCGAGGCCAAGCGATATGCGGAAGCGATCACGGCTCTGGAGCCGCTGACGCTGCAAGACTCGCCGGATGCGGACGCGCTCAGCCTGCTGGCCTCTGCATATGAAGCGAATGGGCACACTCCGCGAGCGGTCGAACTATTGCGGCGGGCTATCGAACTACACCCGCGCGACGAAAGGCTTTACGCAGATCTGGCCGAAATTTGCTTAGAGCATCAGTCGCTTCCCCTCGGCATTGAAGTGATGGAAGTAGGAGCGAAGAACAATCCGCAGTCGGCACGGATACAGACGATTTTGGGTGTCCTGCACGACCGGAGCGGCCAGACGGAAAAGGCTGCTGCCGCTTACTCCCACGCAATCCTGTTGGCGCCGGATGCCGGCTTTGGCGCAGTGGCGCAGGCGATGACGTTGCTCCAGATGGGCGCGGCGGACGAAGCGGTAAAGTTATTGCGCGTACAGCGGACACGGGGAGGCGGGGCGATGGTGGACGTCGCTTTGGCGCAAGCGCTGCTGCAGCAGCTCCCGGCGGATGCTTCGGCGCATGAGGCGGAAGCCCTGCTCGGCGGAACGGCGTTGCGTTCCGATCCGCGGGCACAATCGATGCTGGCGAAAATTTACTTGCGGCGCAATCAAGTCCCGCTTGCCACAAAAACTTTCGAGGCGGTGCTGGCCTTGGACCCGAACGATAGGACGGCCGCCTACCAACTCATGACCATTTACCAGCGTCAAGGCCGCACTCAAGACGTGGCGCGCATGCGCTTGCAGGTAACGCGCCTGCTGGATTCCGAGAAGCAGGCTGAGGCTGAGGCGGGCAGGTATCGAGTGGTCAAGGCCCCGGACCGGAACTCCCGCGAGTAACTTCGCTTAAGTTCTCCGGAGCTAAGTGTTTTTCCGTTCAATTCCGACTACAGCGGCAAAGCTGAATTGTCGCCACACCCGCCCACTTACAGGACTTTGGGGGCTATGAGCTTCCAAACACGGATCTTAAAGACTCCTGTCTTCACTGCAAACTCTTCTCCGCAGCCATGCGTATTGCGAATCATTTGGGCTGTCAAGAATTTAGCTGACTGATTTGGGCTGTTTGGGCTGATTTGGGCTTGCACCCAGACGAACAGGGTGATAAAGTACCCCTCCATGCACTCTCTCAGGGTTGTTGTTCTCGGCCTTCTGGCCTCCGCCGCTCTTTTCGGCCAAGCTGGCACCGGCACCATCTCCGGATCCGTCTTCGACTCCTCCGGCGCCGCTGTGCCCGGAGCTTCCGTAATCGCCT
>JBKJSR010000662.1:0-3832 GCA_046594355.1 Bryobacter sp. | reverse complement strand
GTTTATAGCCGCTCGATCCGCTCCCGAAATAGCTCTCCCCGGAGCCGCGAGGATCGATGGCGAGCACCGCGTAGCCCAGACCCACCAATTCATCCACATCAGGATCGCCCGCTTTCCCCGCCCCGGACACAAACAGGAGGTGACCCTTTGATTCTGATCGGAAATGATAAAGAGCCGGGATCCGTACTCCGCCTTCCACAAGCAATTCCAGCCTCTCGACGCGCCCCGAAGTCCCAACGACTTCTCCAATGCTTGAAGCCGCGATTCGCACCGCCGGCTCGTGCCAGCGCAAAGCCGTCCGTATGCGCTCTGGCGTCACTCGGGGCCGCTGCAATTCCAGTTGTGCCGCCCGCTTCCGGTTCATAGTCTGCATCGTTTCCGATCCGCCTGAACTTGCCAGTTGGCCCGTCGAAGTTGCGTAAAGCAGGCGCTCTTCTTCTGTCGCCATATCGGCTTCGCGGCCCTCGGATTCCTTGCCGAAGAAGATGCGTTCGAGCCAGCGGTTGGCAGCTTCGCGACGCGGCTTCGACCATCCATGCGTATCGTCAAATTCGAAAAATCCCATCTTCTCTCCGCCACCGAGAATGTCGAACAGGCGTTGGTTTTGACGAAAAGTATTTCGCGCTCCGAGGATCGGAAAATAGTCGCGGCTGGCACTCGTGATCAGAAACGGCCTGGGCGCTCCACTCAGCGCAAAGTCTCCAAAATCGAGTCCGCGAGCAATCGAGTCCGGCCAGACCTGTTCGGAATCCTGCGGGCCCGGACCAGCCCAAAGCTCACGCCAGCTTGTCATGTAGCAGGAGGAAATGGCGGTGGCAAGCCTCGGTTCCAGCATCGCAAGATAAGCCGCCTGCGTGCCACCACCCGAGTTCCCAGCAACTCCAATGCGCGTGGCATCAATCTCCGGTCGGCTAAGCAGGTAATCCACGGCGCGAATTCCGTCCCAGACAAAGTGGCGAGCGATCGGCATGCCTGTCAGCAAGGCGGGCACGCCAGCCATCATGTGTTCTCCAACACCAATGCCCGCTCGCGACTTTCCGGTCGCCAAATCGAGGTATTCCAACCGCTCCCCCTGTCCGGGAGGATCATAGGCAAGCACGGCGATCCCGCGCCGAACAAAGCCGATGAATGCCCGCTGGTAAGTGGCCGAAGCCTTGCCGTTGTTGGAATGCCCGGCGACACCAAGCACGGCCGGATAGGGGGCCTTGCCCGTGGTCGGCAAGTAGAGATTGGCGGTGACGCGAAAGCCAGGCAGGCTCTCGAAGATCAGCTTCTCCACGCGATAACCGGAGCGTTCAAAAGACCCGGTCACAATGGCGTTGAGCGGAGACTTTTCTTGCGGCAGACCGCCGATGAGTTCCAGCGCCGTTCGCCGGATTCCTTGTTGATATTCGAGAATAGACTGCCGGGTGTTGAGCGTAGCGAGGACACGATCACGCCGGTCCCAATGGGTTTGGGCTTCGTCGCTGAGCCACGCCTCGAATGCTTCGCGATATTTTCCTCCCACCGTCGTCTCGGGTGACTGAGCCGATGCGCCGAGCAGGGCAAAAAGCATCGTCAGCAGTCGCCTCATGCGAGCGAAGCTCCAATGCTGGTGAGTTTGATGTTTTGTTTCTGGACGGCTTCCATGACTCGCGGATGAGTCCAGGCATGCAGAACGCCAGCGCGTTGCTCTGCTACGTTCTCATTGCCAGCATGACTGACGCGGCGCATTTCCGGCGTGTCTGTTGCCGGGTGATCGAGCATCGAATGCAGGCCGGGCCCAAGAGCTTCGATCATGGTTACCATGGCGGACACTTTCTCTTCAGCAGTCGAGTTCCCTGAATATGGCGTCTTGATGCGATGCATGCTTTGCAGTTCGTTCTGAATCGGACTTTTGTATTCAGCGGCGAGCCTTTGAGTCAACTCACGCAAGGCCGGACTCGCCGTGGCCGCACCCATGTGGGCGGACAACGAGCAGGCCCGCGGGATGAGGCGCTTGGCCAATTCAATCTGAGCGCGAAGCTCCCGCTCCACTTCGCTGAGCTTGACGCCTGGTGCAAGCACGTCCCGCGTGCGGGGCGGAAGAAATCCATGGGCATCGGTGAGGCTGGGCATCGCTGTGAGGGGGCGCCACTTCACGGTGTCCCACTCGCTGGTGAGCGTGAGGTGGATGCCGACGTCGAGACCGGGATTAGCTTCAAACTGCTTTGCGGCTTCGAGTAGCCAGGGACCGGGGACGATGAGGTTGGCCGTGCGCATGATGCCCTTCTGGTAGGCGAGCATCGTGCCTTCGCCGATGGCGTGTACTGCGCCAATATCGTCACCGATGATGATGAGCTGAATTTCAGAAGCGGCGGCCAGCAGGGGCAACGGGGCGACGGAGAGGAGTGTGCGGCGGGTCATGCGTCCTGAAGATATCATCGTTGGCGGCGGAGCAACCTCAAGCACTGATGGCGCATGATATCTTTTCAAACGTGAATCCTGGAAAATTGCGCGGAGCCATCATCGGTTGCGGATACTTTGGCCAGATCCAACTCGAAGCCTGGCGGCGCATGGACAGCGCGGAAATTGTTGCCGCCTGCGACTCGGACCTCTCCCGCGCCGCCGCCTCATCCGACCACGCTTACACCGACCCACTCGAGATGCTGACCCGTCACAAACCCGATTTTGTGGACATCGCAACCCGTCCCGAAACCCACCTGAACCTCGTAAGGCTTTGCATTGAAAACGGCGTGCCCGTCATTGTGCAGAAGCCCATGGCTCCGGATTTAGCAGAAGCGAACGAGATGGTGCGGCTTGCGCAAAGCAGCGGGATCCCCGTTATGGTGCATGAAAACTGGCGGTGGCAACCCTGGCATCGCGAGATGAAAAAACGCCTCGATGCGGGTGTTATCGGCAAGCCTTTCGGCTACCACTTCACGATGATGAACAACGATGGCCTTGGACCCAATCCTTATCCGAACCAGCCCTATTTCGCTGCGATGCCCAAGCTCATCATGTTCGAGAGTCTGGTCCATCCGGTAGATCTGACACGCTTCTACTTTGGCGAGATCCGCAAGGTCTTTGCGGTGAAGCGGCAACGCAATCCGCTGATCGCCGGGGAAGACCGCGCCGTGCTGGTTCTCTCGCACGACGGTGATGTGGATGGCGTGGTCGAAGGGCATCGCTATCTGCAACCCGAGCCGCCGGGCCCTGCCATGGGGCACAGCATGATTGAAGGCGAACAAGGCCGGCTGCTGACTCTAGCGAACGGAGATCTGTTGCGGAACGGCCAATTGTTGTGGCAAAACCAGACAACGCTCGGCTACAAGGGCGACAGCGTGAAAGCAACGCAGGAACACTTTATCTTGTGCCTGAATGAAGGCAGGGAATTCGAGACTTCAGCCGCCCGTTACCTCGGGACCTTTGCCGCAGTCGAGGCTGCCTATCTGTCTGCCGACCAAGAGCGGGCGGTCTGCCCGCAAACCTTGTAACAGACGCTTAAATGCGGTCGTATGCCAGTAGGCGTTTGCGCTGCCTGCGCGATACCGGGCCGCGACCGCGACCGTGCCGGTCCTGGCGGTCGAAGCACTAGTATTCCGTATTGGCGGGCTGATGTATTTCGCCGCAGCACTTGCCCAGCGGCAGCAGCTTGCCCGGGTTCAGACGGCATTCCGGATCAAACAGATTCTTAAAGCCCTTGATCATGTCGAGGGTTTCTTCGGAGAACTGTTGCGCCATCAATTCCATCTTTTCCATACCGACACCATGCTCCCCGGTGATCGAACCGCCAACCGAAATGCAATACGACAAGATCTCATCGCCAGCCAGTTGGGCAGCCCGCAACTGACCGGGAATGCGAGCATCGAAC
>JBKJSR010000604.1:0-3263 GCA_046594355.1 Bryobacter sp. | reverse complement strand
GGCGTCGCAAAAGCAGTCGTGGACTACAACGGCAAAAAAGCCACGATCAGCTTCGATCCCGTCAGGCAAAATCGCAATTCGCTAACGAAAGTGATTTTGCCTGACGGGATCGAAGCTGATCGTGGCTTTTTTGCCGTTGTAGTCTACGACTGCTTTTGCGACGCCGGGAACTCGCCTCAGACTCGCTTGCAACCCGGACGCGCAGGCTTCACAAGTCATGCCCTCGATTAGAAATACCGTAGTGACTGTTAGTGATTTTCGATTTTGGGGTACGGCAGATACCGCTTGCAGGATTTGTCCGGAAAGGTATGGAAAGGCAGCCAAGCCTGCCACGGAGAGTGTGGCGATCAGGAGAACGAGCCAACTGCGGCGGGCATCCCTGAAATAGAGCGCAAAGGCAGTGGCAAGAAGGATTGCCGTTACGCCGAGGAGGTAGGGCCGCCATGGCTCGAGAGCCATCGCGGAAGCAAAGCTGGTGAGCCCGAGGAGGGCCGCTGCGACAGGTGCAATGCAGCACAGAGAGGCGGCGGTCGCGGTGGCTATTGAGCTTGCGAGAACAACAATTCTGGAACCTAACATGGATCGCTCCTACGGGATTTTGCCGATTGATTCGAGGATCGCGGCCTGGACGAGTTCCTTTGCAGGAAGCCCATCCCTTCTTCCTTCGCTGAGGTAGGTACGGCAACTGAATCCAAATTGATCCGAGTCGCGGGCGGCAGGTTCAATATCGAGTCCGTCAATGAGTACCGTGGGCGAGCCAAGAAAGCGCAGCGGCTTTGCTGTTGCCGGGTCGGTGATTTTCACTTCGACCACGACATCCGGCAAATTCATTTCTTGTAATAGCGTGCGCACCCTTTCGACTGCTGGAAGGTGGTTTGGGCATCCGTCGAAATACAGAATTTCAATTTTCAAGGTTTAGTCTTTCTGTGGGGCGATCTGTCGGATTCCATTCAGTACATGGCATGACTCCAAGTGGGCCTCCCCGCCTTTTCTCGCTTGTTTGCGGCACTTGATCAGTGAGCTGTTGAGAGTGCTCTCGAGTTTGGTCAACTCTTTGAGCTTTTCGCGGACCACGGACAACTTACTTTCGAGAAGTTCCTGCACATGAGAACAAGCTGCGACTTGCTCGCCTTGAAGCGCCAGAAGCTCTCCGATCTCGGCAAGCGAGAAGCCCAGCTCTTGTGCGCTGCGGATAAACTTCAGGCGTTCGACATCGCCATCCTCGAAGAGACGGAAGCCGCCGTTAGTTCGAAGCTGCCGCCTGAGCAGCCCTTGCTTCTCGTAAAAGCGAATGGTGTCGATACTGACACCGGTTTCTTTGGCTACAGTGCCGATTTGCATTTGCGGAACTTCATTCAAGGCCAGTATACACTCTGGAGTTTAGTCCAGAGTCAAGTGGAAAATATGTGGACTGAATTCGGGAGGGAGGGGTTGCAGGCCATTGTTGAAAATGGTGAGTCGGGCGGGGCTCGAACCCGCGACCACCGCATTAAAAGTGCGATGCTCTACCAACTGACCTACCGACCCAAGCAACTGATAGTAGTATAGCAAGACAGTGATGAAAGTTGGATTGATCGGCACTGGCGCCATAGCTCACAAGCATGCCCAGGCATACAAGAACATCGGCTACGAAATCGTGGCCGTGAGCAACAAGACGGAGGAACGCGGTCGTGCGTTTGCCGAGAAGTGGGGCGGAACTTTCTATCCCGATTGGGTGGATGTGTGCCGTCATCCAGAGGTCGATTTTGTCGATCTTTGTACCTTTCCGGATATGCGCTTTGAACCGCTGCGCGTTGCCGCCGATGCGGGCAAGCATATCCAGGTGCAGAAGCCGATTGCCCTCAATGTGGCGACGGCGCAGCAGATGGTGGATTATGCGAAAGCGAAGAATGTGCTGCTGAGCGTGGTGAGCCAGGGGCGATTTTACGATTCGATTCTATTCCTGAAGCGGGCGATTGCGGCGGGGCGGCTGGGGAAGATTTTTCAGGCCGATGCGTATGTGAAGTGGTGGCGGAACGAAGAGTATTATTCGCGGCCGATCAAGGGAAGCTGGGCAGTGGAAGGTGGCGGGTCTTTGATCAATCAGGGGATTCATCAGGTGGACTGGCTGCTGTATCTGATCGGGGATGTGAAGCAGGTATTCGGGCAGTGGCACCTGGGGGTGAGGCACAAGATCGAAAGCGACGATGTGTTGAGCGCCTTGTTGCGTTTTGAAAATGGGGCGACGGGAGTGGTGCAGACTTCGACGGCGATGTGGCCCGGGTTTACGGAGCGTATCGAGTTACACGGGACCAAAGGTTCGGCGGTGTTGTCGGGAGACCGGCTGACACGTTGGGAAGTGGTGGACGACGCAGGAGAGGCCGCGCCGGTGGCGGCGGATGTATCGAGCGGATCGAGCGACCCGATGGCGATCACACTGGCTCCGTTTGAGCGGGCCTTTCTGAATTTTGGCGAGGCGATCGCGGGCAAGCACGCTCCGCTGATCAGTGGCGAAGAGGGATTGCGGGCGCTGCGATTGGTGCAGTCGATTTATACGAGTGCGCGGGAGAATCGGCTCGTACAAATGGGAAGTGAGAGTGAGTAGCTGGTGGCGGCTGAGCGTGCCTGCTTCGAGTGCGAATCTTGGTCCGGGCTTTGATGCTTTGGGTCTGGCGTTGAGTCCCGCTTTAAGGTGCCGCTTTCGGCGTGCGGAGCAATTGACGATCTCTGTAAGCGGCCGGGAGGTGGAGTTGATTTCCACCGGTGAGAGTAATCTGATCTGGCAGACTGCTTTGACGGTGGCGCTGCATACGGGGGAGCAGATGCCGCCGGTGGAACTGGAGATACACAACGGGATTCCCTTGGGGAAGGGCCTGGGGTCGAGCGCGGCGGCGTTGACGGCAGGGGTGATTCTGGCGGATTGCATGCTGGGTTTGAAGTGGAAGAATTCACGGATTCTGGATGAGGCGGCGCGGATTGAAGGGCATCCGGACAATGTCGCGGCATGTGTGCTGGGATCGGTTGTGGCAAGCGCGATTGATTCGAGCGGGATGACCAGGGCAGTGAGGCTGGAGTTGGCGGAGCGGTTCCAGGTGGGAGTGGTGGTTCCGGATTTTGCGCTGCCGACGCGTGAGGCGCGGGCGGCGTTGCCCGCCAGTTATTCGCGGGCGGATGCAGTGTTTAACGTGCAGCGTTCTGCGTTGTTGATTGCGGCGCTGGCGACCGGGACGGTTAGTGCATTTCCGGCGGCGCTTGAGGACAGGATGCATCAGCCTTACCGCCAG
>JBKJSR010000562.1:0-3336 GCA_046594355.1 Bryobacter sp. | reverse complement strand
CTTTTCCGAGTGGGCCGCCATTTGCTGAGTTCAACGCAGGTTCCTTCGCGGCATGGCAGACCGTGACAGTAGCCTGGTCCGCACAACTTGACAATGCCCGGCACAGCGCATCGACTCCATCGCGAACCCGCCACTTACTTATCCTCGTGGCAGGTCGTACATTCATTTCTGGCCTTTCTCTCGGCGTGACAGGCCATGCAGGAAAGCATATTATGCGCCACCTCTTTGGTGATCACGTCGCGTTCACGCACCTGTCCGTGGCAGGACTCACATGTGGCGCCTGCTTTCATGTGTACACGGTGACTGAAATAGACGAAGGTCGGGATCTTGTAGACGCGGACCCACGGAATCGGCTTCTTCTCCTTAGCAGCGGCAGCCAGCGTCTGGATGTGCGGGCTGCCGGTCTTTACCGCACGGTGGCAGCTCATGCAGAAACTCTCTGCGGGTAGCCCCATCGCCTCACCCGGATCCACATTTTTGTGGCACGAGCTGCACTTCAGTCCGAGCGCCAAGTGTGTTTTGTGGCTATAGGGAAGCGGTTGCTGCTGCGCATTCAATCCGATCGCCCAGAGTACAAAAATTAGCGTCTTCATTGATTTCAGCAACAACTTTGGCACTTGAAAACCATCACTTCGGGGTTACGTGGATCATGGCGCCGGGATTGGCGTCTTCCAGAAGCCACAAAGAACCATCGGGGGCTTCGGCAACATCGCGGATCCGCTTGCCAACAGCCCAGCGCTCAGCGGTCTTGGCGCCGCCCTTTCCGTCAAAGACAATCCGATTGAGCGACATGCTTCCCATGCCGCTGACAAAGCCGCTACCGTCCCATTGCGGGAAGGTCTTCTTACCGCGATAGAACATCAGGTTACCCGGCGCGATGACTGGAGTCCAATAGAGAACCGGTTTGGCGAACTGGGGCAGCGAGTCATGACTGGGAATCGGCACTTCGTTGTAGTTTTTACCGAAGGAGACCAGCGGCCAGCCGTAGTTCTTGCCCTTCTCAATCAGATTCAACTCGTCGCCGCCACGCGGGCCATGTTCCACCTCCCACAATTCGCCGGTGGGCGAAAACGCCAGGCCATACGGGGCTCGGAAACCAGCGGCCCAGGTTTCGGCGAGGGTCTGGTTGGGGCTCGGGAAAGTGTAGGTGCTGACCACTTTCGCGATCTTGGCCACTTCCGTGTCACGGGGCGGATCGATCAATGAAATCTTCGCCTCGCCGGATTTGCCGAAGTTGGGATTGTCGGGAGCGGGCTTGCCGTCCAGCGTCAAGCGCAGGATCTTGCCCACGGGCTGGTTCGGATCCTGGGCCGGAGTCATGCGCTGGCGGTCGCCAACCGTCATGAACAGATACTTGCCATCGGGTGAGAAGGCGATCTGCCCGCCAGCCTGGCCGCCCTTGCCCCGGGGCATCTGGCGCCACAGCACCTCAAAATTTTCCACTCTGGGAATTTTTCCAAGGTTCAGCTTGGCTCGGGCCAATGCCTGGCCCCCGCCATAGTCGCCCGGCTCGATGTAGGTGATGTAGATGCTCTCGTCGGTAGCATAATTGGGAGAGACGAAGACGCCGAGCATGCCGTTCTGGCCCTGCCAATAGACAGCGGGCGTAGCGCCCAATGGCGCGATCTTTTCTCCTGCGGCCGATACCAGCCAAATAGGCCCGATTTTCTCGGTCACCAGCATCCGGCCATCCGGTAGAAAGGCAATCCGCCACGGCAGGCCAAAGGTGGCCGTGGTAGTCATCTTGAAGGGGAGTGAGGCTTCGGGTTTCTGTTCGCCTACGTTCACCTGTCCCCAAGCCGCCGTCGCGCAAATGAAAAGCAATGCTCTAGCAATTATCGTCGTCATCTTTCTATTCTCCCTCAAAAGAAATCCTCCGTGGAACACTATAGCCGGCAATGTCGAGTTGGGTAGCGACATGAAAGACTCGTCGCATGAAAATCGGCCGGTCTCGCTACAGGGGCATCGTTTCCCTCCGGAAATCATCAGCTATGCCGTCTGGGTTAACATCGTTTCTGACTGAGCTTCCGAGACGTCGAGGATCTTCTCGCCGAACGCGGAATCATCGTCTCGTATGAAGCCATCCGAAGCTGGTGTCAGAACTTCGGTCCCGACTATGCCCGAAAACTGAAGCGGCGTCAGGGCCGCCTCGGGGATATTTGGCACTTGGACGAAGTCTTCATTCGAATCAACGGACAGCAATAGTAGCTCTGACGCGCCGTGGATCAAGATGGCGACGTGATCGACATCCTGATTCAGCCGCGCCGCAATCAGCGCGCCGCGGAACGATTCTTTCGAAAGCTGCTAAGCGGCCAAGGCAAAGAACCATTTTGCATCATTACCGAAAAACTCAGAAGCTACTCAGCCGCGATGCGAACGATCTTATCCGGCGTGAATCAAAATGGCAGCCCCCTGCGGGATCCGCACCAAAGGGGATGAAAAGGGATCGAGGATGAGCTTATGGGTGGCGGACTCTCAACTCAACGGACAAACGTCTGATCGCTTTGCCGATTACTGTCAGATAATGCAGGACTGCGGCGGACATGACCTCATCGCTGAGAAATGATGATTCCGAGGTTGCTGCAGCCATCTCTTCAATCTTCTGGCAGGCGGAGAGTTAGTCTTTGAGGAACGATGACTCATCCCGCATAGATGACCTAGGCATGCTTGAGAACCGTCGGGCGTAGGTGAGCTTGCAGCAGAGCGTAAGTTCAGAGTTCGTAGGAGTAGCCCAATTGCTTCGGTTTTTGGCATGCACAGTACAATACCCACGCCGAGGCATCGTCTGGGATCTGGCGGACCCTGCCGGGTCGAGGCAGCTCTTCAAGGGCAGCCTCCAGCCCAAACTTCAGTAACTTTTTGACGCACAGGGCGACCGTGTGTCGATTCACCTGATTGGCGCTGGCCGTCGCATTGTCGCTCTTCCCGGCGGCGCAATCCAGGAGAATGGCTGCGTGAACGACTCTCCGTTTCTCTTCGCTGCGCGATCGGGGCAGACTCTCCAGTTTCGCGCGGTCATCTGCCGACAGAATTAAAGGTGGTCGCTTCGTGACGAATAGAATAAATCATTCTGGCATTGAAAAGTTTTAGTTGTACAGGCTTTAACAGAACGATAATCCAGTAGCTAGTGCTTCGACCACCAAGGCCGGTTAAAGGTCGCGGCTTCCATGAGAATACCGGTTCTGTCAAGAACAAATTGCTAAAAGTCTGCTTTCCACTGCGGCCGTAGAATCGAAAGACGCGAGAGCAGCGTGGCCATTTCCTCCTATCAGATTTCTGGAGGCGGCGCGGACGGGTGGCCGCGCCGCCCCACATTTGCGCTGGAGGCAATGGCAG
>JBKJSR010000104.1:0-8268 GCA_046594355.1 Bryobacter sp. | reverse complement strand
CACCGGGCCAAGCAGGCGAATGAATGGCTAGCGAATGTGGAAGAGATCTTCACGCAGGTGCGACTGCCCTCCGATCCGGCGTTCCTGCGGCGGCTGCCCGCGCAGTTGAGCATTGGTCAGGCGCAGAGAGTTCTGATCGCGATGGCGATGCTGCATCGGCCCGCACTGCTGATCGCCGACGAGCCCACCAGCGCACTGGACCTGATTACGAAAGGCGAAGTGCTGCGTCTGTTTTCGGCGATCCATGAGAAGTTCCGGACAAGTATTCTCTTCATCAGCCACGATCTGCATGCGGTGGCCTCAATTTGCCATCGGGCCGGCATCATTTATGAGGGTCAACTGGTCGAATTGGATGCGCCCGCCAAACTTTTTGCCGCCCCCCGGCATCCCTATGCGAAACGCTTCATCGGATCGCTCATGGCCCCTCCAGCCTTTGTTGCGTAGCGTTGCGGTCGGCGGAACCGTTGCCGGGTTGGAAAGAATGACCGGCCAGCACCGACAAATAAAAATCGTTGCTAGTGGATCCTGTAAAGTCTGGCGGGGCGTTAAAGCCCTACACTGGCAAGTATGGGAACCCCTGTGCGTGGCTTGAAGAAAGGATTCCTGGGGTGGGGCTGCGTAACGGTCGCGGCCCGGTATCGCAAGGCAGCGTAATCGGCTGCCGACAGAGGGTGCCGCCTTTTGAGACTCACGAAATGCCGGCCGGTAGATTTGACTAAGCTAATCTAAGCGACGTCTACGATAGAGAAGGCGCGAATTCTTGCGAATGAAAATTTAGGCGAGGCAGTTTGAGATTGAACTGGAGGCGATGTAAATAGCTATGGAGTTTGTTCTCGACCCGTTGCAACTGGAGGAGTTGAATGAATTTTTGCGGGGTATGGGCTGGATGACGCGCGATCGCGTTTTGAAGGCGGAGCGTATTGGCATGGGGAACATGAATTTTACGGTTCGGATCTGGATGGAGCAGGGGAGCTTTATTCTGAAGCAGGCGCGGCCTTGGGTGGTCAAGTATCCGCAGATCGCCGCGCCGATTGAACGAGCGGCAGTGGAAGCGGGCTTTTACCGGGTGACGGCGGGTGCGTCCGGGGTGAGTTCGCAGATGCCGCAACTGTTGGGTTTTTCCGGGGCCGCTCATTTGCTTTGGCTCGAAGACCTTGGTGAGGGTGCAGACTTTATGGATTGCTACCAGAGCCAGAATCTTGAGCCTGAAGAGTGTCGGCGGTTGACGGAATTTCTGGTGAATCTGCATACGCTTGAGGTGCCTATTGAGGCGAAAGAGCAGTTGCGGAATCGCGCCATGCGGGCGCTCAATCATGAGCACCAATACGATCTTCCCTTGCGGAAGGAGACTGGCTTTGCAGATGTTGCCGGGGAGTTAAGAGAGGATCGGGACTATTGCGGACGTATCGCGGACTTGGGCGAGCGTTATTTGTCGGATGGAGAGGTGCTGGTGCATGGGGATTTTTTTCCGGGAAGCTGGCTGAGGGCGAAGGGTGGGATCGCGATTATCGATCCGGAATTCTGCTACCTGGGCGATGCGGAATATGACGTTGGTGTTTTTCTGGCGCACCTTGAATTGTTGCAGGCGCGGCATCTTTGGACTGTGGTTGAGAGTTGCTATTCAAGGCCGATCGATTGGAAGCTCGCGAGACGTTATGCCGGTGCTGAATTGATGCGGCGTCTCATTGGAGTGGCGCAGCTTCCGGTCCGTGGGAGTCTGGATGAGAAGAAGCTGTGGCTTGATTTTTCACGGGAGTTGGTATGCGCCTGAGTGTTTTCATTTTTTTGCTGTGCATTGCGGTAGCAGGGTGGGGACAGGTTCCGGTGTGGATCGATACCGATCCTTCCATGGCACCCGGCGGGCATGAGGTGGATGACGGGATTGCGCTGGTGCAGGCGTTTGCTTCGCGCGAAATTCAGATTCGCGGGGTGAGTGTTGTGTTCGGGAATGCCGATCTGGCGACGGCGTCGCGAATTGCGAAAGAGTTTGTGGGGAAGTTTGGCCCTGGCGGATTGTCTGTTTATTTTGGGGCGGGTTCGGCTGGTGAGTTGGGACGGGAGACGGCGGCTAGTATGGCGCTAGCAGATGCATTGCGGCGGGAGCGGCTGACGATTCTGGTGTTGGGTCCGGCGACGAATGTTGCGACCGTGCTGAAGAATCACCCGGAGCTGGGGGAGCGGGTGGAGGCCGTGATCGCGGTTGCGGGCCGACGTCCAGGGCAGCGCTTTGTTGCCGGGCCCGCGCAGAAGGTTCCTTTTCGCGATCTCAATTTTGAACTGGATCCGGAGGCGTTTGCCGTGTTGCTTGCGTCGAAGGTGCCGATTACGTTTGCTCCGTGGGAGATTTCTTCGCAGGTCTGGATTACGGAGGATGAGGTTCGCAAGGCTAGCAGGAGGAGTGCGGCTATGGAGTGGATGCTGCCGGCGCTTGTCGACTGGATTGCATTTTGGGAGAAGCAGTTTAGCGCTCACGGATTCAATCCCTTTGATGCGCTGGCGGTGGGCGCGGTGGTGGACCGGAAGGACTTGATTTGTTCCTTGCTGGGGGCGAGTATCGAGACGGCGGTGAGCGATACGGCGGTAGGGTCGAAACCTTATCTATTGGTGCGCGCCGTGGATGGTGCGGCCAGGAGGGTTACATACTGCCATGACGTCAGGCCTGACTTCAAGAAGCACTTACTTCGTCGGCTGGGGGAGCGGGGGCGTCGTCAGTGAGTGGAGTGCGAAATCCTCTACTGCCCAGCAACGTGGCGCGATGAACGCAGAGTTGGTGGAGACTTCTCCGCCGGAGGTTATCGTCCATTGCTGCTGGCCCGACGACGCGGGTTCACGGACGCTTCTTGCTGCTCCCGGGCTTGCTCTTCGTTGTCCCGCGCAGCGCGGAGCAGCGAGCGGAAATTTTCGCCGACATTGCCATAGCCCCTGGTCGCAGACTGTTCGTCAAGGGACCTCTTCAGGGATTCGGGGAACTGGGTGTGTCGGCCGTGGCAGCGGAGGCGTCGGGCAGAAAGAGGATTTCGCGAGTGTCGTGATCGACGGACTTTCCGATGTAGTAACCGGCGATGCCGCCGCCGAGGATTGCGAGACCCCAGGGACCCTGAGCGGCTTCTGCGCCGGAGGCAAGTCCCGCCAGTGCCGCTATGCCGTAGAAGCCCGCAAGCGTGCCGATCACCCGGCCGCGGGCCCGCCGCTTGCCTGCTCGGACTTGCAAAAGCGAAGAGCGGGGAATGGTTTGGAGACCCTTTCCTAATTCATCGTGAAGGATTTTGGAGTGACGGAAACCCAAGTGCCGCCGATGCGCGTTCCATTCGTTAGTTTGACCTGAGCGAATTGCCCCGCCATGGACTCGGCGGAACGATTCCAGGCGATGGGTTGCGCCTGTGCAACGAGGAGGCTGGCAAATAGGAGAAGCGTGGTCTTCATAGTACAAGCCTAGGTGATTCGCCCCCGATGGCGGCGGCTGGTTGTGACAGTTTCTAAACCGTAACAAGACCACTGATTTCGACTAGAGATTCTTTGGAGACGATGCGGAATACGGTGTGGCGGAATTGCGCCGGCAGTTCTTTTGACGCGGCGAGGTCGGCGGCTATCCTGGCGCAGGCGGATAGGCCTTCACTCCAACCTCGATTACCTGGATTGCGGAGCACTACGTTTTCCGGGTCGAAGCCAAGGGCCGATAACAGGGTGGATGCCCAGGCCAATATGGATTTCGAGCGCGAGACGATGGCGATGAGAACGGGGAATGGAGGGCGCTGTTGGCCTTTGAGCACGTCTTGCATCGACCTCAATTGAATGATGCGGAGGGGTGTGTTTCCGGTCGCGGCGGCGACTTCGGTTGCGTGGCCCTGGGTGGCGATGATGCAGGTGCCGGGAGGGAAACCGCGAGTTGCTTCCTCGCAGGCGGCGGAAGAAACTGGATGCCCAGTGGCCTCCGCCAGTTCGGCGGCCAGGACCTTGGCGAGTTCGGGGTCGGGGTCTACGACTACGAATCGTTGGAGTTGGATTGGTTGCGATTGGCGCCCGATCGCGGCCTGGATGTCGGCGATGGAATGACCTTTGACTTGCGCTTCGAGGATCCAGTTGCGGACCAGGTCGTCTATTCCTGTTTCCGCTATCGGTAATTGCAATTCGGCGACGAAGACACCGCTGCCGGGCCGCGCTTGCACCCAGCCTCTTTTAGCGAGGTCGCGATAGACGGCATGGACGGTGTTGCCATGGATAGCGAGCCTGCGGGCAAGCTCACGTCCGCTGGGTAATTTTTCGCCTGGCGCGAGTCTACGGCTCAGGATTCCGAGCAGCAGTTGGGAGCTGAGCTGTTCCCGAATCGGGATCGACGACTCGCGCGATATCCAGAGGCGAATCATTCGCGTTGTAACTACTGAGTTAGTGCTTTTCGGAGCCTTCGGTGGGGGCGACGCCTTTTTTGCCGTCGCCTGCGGGGGCAGGGCTCATGCTGGCTTTGACGGCCGCTCGAATCAGAGTTGCTTCCGTTGGGGCCTGGAAGAAGGTGTAACCCTTACGCGTGGACTGCCAGGCAACAGGGCCGGCAACTTTCTTTCCCGCTTTGAGAGTGGCTTCGAGAACCTTGGTTACGAGCCCTTCGTAGACGGGGTCGCCTTGCTTGAGGCCGGAGAATGAGCTGAGGTCGGTGCTGGCGACGAAGATGACATCTACGCCCGGGATCGCAGCCATTTCCGCCGCCAGCAACGCACCGGCCGGCGATTCGATCATCGCAACGATCATGATATTTTCATTCGCGATCTGACGATAGTCTTCGCCCCAGACGGCTCTGTAGTTGCCGCCACCCTGGCTGCGTTTGCCGACTGGTGGATACTTGGCGAACTTGATCGCGTTGCGGACTTTCTGGAGGTCTTCGACCATCGGAATGATGATGCCGGCTGCACCCATATCGACAGCCTTCTGGATGTCGCCTTCCGTCGCATCGGGAACACGAACGAAGGGCATGGCGGGTGCGCCTTTGCAGGCTAAGATCATGTTCGCGGCATCCTGATAGGTGATGGGGCTATGCTGCATTTCGATCCAGAGGAAGTCATAGCCGGAGTGGGCCATGGCGCAATATGTGTTGATGTTGGGAATTTCAACTGTTCCGCCGACGACTTGCTTGCCGGCGGCGAGCTTTTGCTTGACGGTGTTGAAGATGCGGCCGGGTTTGTCGGGGGGTGCTTCCTGGGCGGAGAGGATTGTGGCGCCGAGAAGAGTGAGGCTGAGGGCGAGTTGTTTCATTGGGTTTCTTCGTTTCATTTGAATTTAGATTTGGGGAATGATTTCCCCGTATACATCGGTGAGGCGCATGTCGCGGCCATTGTAGCGGTAAGTGAGCTTCGTATGGTCGAGACCGAGTAAGTTGAGAATTGTAGCGTGGAGATCGTGGATGGAGATGGGCTGTTCTTCGGCTTTGTAACCGAACTCATCCGTTGTACCAATCATCTGGCCGCCTTTGATTTTTGCGCCGGCCATCCACATGCTCATGGCGCCGGGATTGTGATCGCGGCCGAGACCGCGCTGGGAGATGGGCATGCGGCCGAATTCGCCTTGCCAGGTGACTAGCGTGGAATCGAGGAGGCCTCTGGCTTTTAGATCCGTCAGGAGAGCGCTGATGGGCTGGTCTACTTCGGCGGCGTGTTTGGTGTGATTGGCCTTGACGTCGTCGTGGGCGTCCCAGGTATCGGCATTCTGATTGCCGAGCCCGCCGTGATAGAGCTGCACCATCCGGACGCCGCGTTCGATGAGTCGGCGGGCCATGATGCACTGGCGCGCGAAGGGTTCTGTAATGGGGTTGTCGAGGCCATAGAGTTTTTGTGTCGCTTCGCTTTCGCGGGAGATGTCGACGGCTTCCGGAGCGACCCCCTGCATGCGGTAGGCGAGTTCGTAGGATTCGATGCGGGCGGTGAGTTCGGAGTTGCCGGGGTGGGCAGCGGCGTCGAGGTCGTTTAACTGATGAAGCAGGTCGAGACGGGCGCGCTGCTGGGACGCGTCGATGGAAGCGGGGGGAGTGAGATCGATGATGGGAGTGCCGCTGGCACGGAAGACAGTGCCCTGGTAGGTTGCGGGCATGAAGCCTGCACTCCAGTTGGATTGACCACCGAAGGGTGCGCCGTGCGCGTCGTAAAGAACGACGAAGGCGGGGAGGTTTTTGGTTTCGGCACCGAGGCCGTAACTGATCCAGGAACCGATGCTCGGGAAGCCCATGCGGATCATGCCGGTCGCGATGGCGAAGTGGGCCTGGACATGATCGTTGGACTTCGAAACGACGGAGCGGAGCAGGGCGATTTCGTCGGCGTGGGAGCCGATGCGGGGGAAGAGTTCCGAGACATCCATGCCGGACTGCCCATACTTTTTGAAGGTGAAGGGGGAAGGCATGAGGGGGCCGGGGTGGCCTTGACGAACGACGACATCGCCTTTGCCCGTGAGGGGCTGGCCGGCATATCTGGAGAGGGCGGGTTTGGGGTCGAAGGAGTCGATGTGGCTGACGCCGCCGCTCATGAAGAGCGAGATGACGCTCTTGGCGCGTGGGTTCGGTTGCGCGCCTTGGGCGAGGAGCGAAGTGAGCGCGAGGCCGCTGTAGCCGCCGAGGGCTTCGAAGAGGAGTTGTCTGCGGGAGCGGTTGGTTTGCATCAGTTTATGTACAGGAATTCGAAGGTGAAAGGAGGGGGCATGGGGTGGGTTGCGCCTTGGGCGAAGAGCGAAGTGATCGCGAGGCCGCTGTAGCCGCCGAGGGCTTCAAAGAGGAGATGTTTGCGCACGCGGTTGGTTTGCATCAGTTTATGTACAGGAATTCGTTGAGGTTGAGGAGGACATGGGTGAAGGCTTCGAGCGGTTGCGTGGTCAGGAAGTCTTTGGCTAGTTGTTGCTCCTGGAGAGTGGGCTTTCGGGCCAAGGTTCGCTCATAGGCCAGGTTGATTTGGGCCTGGCGATTGTTGGGCAAGGCTTCTTCGAGGTAATGCGCGAAGAGGCTTGCCTGCTTAAGGACAAAGTCGTTGTTGAGCAGGGTGAGGGCTTGCGTGGGTACAGTCGAGACGTTGCGTACGCCGCAAGAAATGTTCTGGTCGGGGAGGTCGAAGACTTCGAACATGGGGAAGGGCAGACCGCGCTTGCGGTAGACATAGACGCTGCGGCGCCAGACGGCGGGGCCATCCTTATCCTGATTCCAGATGCCGTGGGTCATGGCGCGGAGGACGTCGGGCTGGAGGACCGGGAACACGGCGGGGCCGCCTATCGTTGTGTTGAGAGAGCCGGCGGAAGCGAGGATGGAATCGCGGACGATTTCGGCGTCGAGACGGTGGATGGGGAAGCGCCAGAGGGAATCGTTGCGGGGGTCTTTGGTGGTGCTGGTTGTGTTCTCGAAACGGGAGTCCAGTTGGTAGGTGGCGGAAGTCATGATGAGGCGGTGCATCTGTTTGATGCTCCAGCCTTGGCGGATGAATTCAGTGGAGAGCCAGTCGAGGAGTTGGGGGTTGGTGGGCAGCTCGCCCATGACGCCGAAATTGTCGATGGTGCGGACGATGCCGGTGCCGAAGTGGTGGTGCCAGATGCGGTTGACCAGGACGCGGGCAGTGAGAGGATTGTCCGGTGAGCCGAGCCACTGGGCGAGGGCGAGACGGCGGCCGGAAGTTTTTCCGTTCGCCGGCGGGATCGCGGTGGGGACTTCTTCGTTGAGGAGTACGGCGGGGAAGCCAGGCTGCATTTTGGAGCCGTGGCTATTGACGTCGCCGCGGATGAGGAAGTAGGAAGGCGGGGCCTGGTAGGGGACTGTAGCCTCGTGGAGAAAGGTGCCGGTGATGGCCTGTTGCTGGATGCCTTTGCCGGGGGCTGGTTCGTCGCCGGGGCCGTCGGGCGTGAAGCGATAGTCGCCATCGGTGATGCCCATGGCAAGAGGAAGAGGGGCGGGGCGTTGTTTATCGAGAGCGGCGATTTGAGCGAGGAGGGCTTGCTTGCGGGTGCGGTCTTCGGTGGTTGCGATGCGGTCGATTTCGGTGCTGGAGACGTTGGTGGTGCGGATGACCTGATTGGCGAGAAGGGCTTGGCCGGGGGTGCGTTGCGATTCGGGAGTGCGGATGGCGGCCTGAATATTTTCGGGGAAGCGCTGGTATTTTGCGGGGAGCAGACGATCGCGATAGGGCTGTTCGATGGTGCGGATTTGCTGGCGGAGCGGCTTGATTTGAGCGTCGATGTTTTCGTTTCGCGTTTTGTGTTGCAGCGCCTCCGCGGCGGGGACTAGCGGATGATCGATTTCGACGTAGCCATAGA
>JBKJSR010000758.1:0-8635 GCA_046594355.1 Bryobacter sp. | reverse complement strand
TGGCAGCGGGTATGAGTTTTTACGAAACCGCTCCCTGAATGCGAATACGTTTTTCAACAATCGGGCCGGTGTGAAGCGGCCGGCATTTACGCAGAACCAATTTGGAGTGAACCTGGGCGGACCAATCCGCAAGGACAAGACCTTCTTCTTTGGATCGTACGAAGGGTTTCGATTGCGACAGGGACAATCCTACGTGTTCTCCGTGCCGACGGATGAGATGCGGGCAGGGAACTTTTCGAATTTTCGGAATGCTTCGGGTGCAGTTATTCCGATATTCGACCCTCTTACTACTTGCGGCCGGTTGGGAAATCCAGCTTGTGCGACTAATGCCGCAGGGGGCGAGGTGATCTCGCGGGCTCAATTCCCCAACAACATCATTCCGGTGAGCCGATTTGATCCGGCTGCCAGGGTGCTGACGAATCTTTGGGGCCGCGCCAACAGTGCGGGGCTACCGTTTACAGCGGTGAACAACTACACGGCGAACGCCAGTGTGGGTGGAGACAACTACCAGTACAACTCGCGAGTGGATCATACTTTTTCAGAGAAGCAACGGGGCTTTGTGCGGTACACGTTCTGGAAGAATCTGAACTTGCCGATTGATCCTTATGTTACCAAGACCTGTGTGGACCGCTGCACGGAAACGATGAACACCAACCAGGCCGTGATCGGCGATACTTACTCGCTGAATCCCACGACCTTCTTTGATTTACGGCTCTCGTTTACGCGCTTCAGCTACGACCGCACCGCCCTCACCGCAGGTTACGACCTGACGCAGTTGGGATGGCCGGCATCTCTAAACAACTCGGTGGCGGTGAGAGTATCGCCGATCCCGATCGTGACAGGCTATAACGGCGTGTTTGGAACCAACGGAACAGGCAGCACGATTGTAGCCCGCAACGATGTGTACTCGATCATGCCGAGCATGACGAAAATTTGGGGCAAGCACACGTTCAAGTTTGGCGGCGAATTCCGGCGGCTGACCCACAACTATTACCAGCAGAATAATCCATCGGGATCTTTCAGCTTCGATCCGTTGATGACATCGACAAATCCGCTTGCCGCAGCGGGGACTGGCAATGGCTTTGCGTCTTTTTTGCTGGGCACGGGAAGTGGTGGCGGTGTGACCCACAACAACTTTGTGGCCGGGCAGATGCTGTATCGCGCTTATTACTTCGGCGACCAATGGCAGATTGGCTCCAAGCTGACATTCAACTACGGCATCCGGGTGGACCAGATGGGGCCGTGGTCGGAACGCTTCGACCGTTTGGTGGTGCTGCTGCCCAATGCGGAGAACGGATTGAATGGACTGGGCGGACTGAACTTCAAGGGCCGATTTGGCCTGGTGAATTCGCCGGACAGCCCGAGCCGCAACAACAATGAATTGCGAAATCCGATTTCGCCGCGATTGGGACTGGCGTATCGTCTGAACAACCGGACGGTGCTGCGATCGGGCTATGGCGTCTTCTTTTTACCGAACGATGTGGCGTTCGGCACAGCACCGAATGGCGACATCACGAACGCATATACGACGCCTTTTCTGGGCACTGTGGATGGATCGATCACACCGGCGGACCGGCTATCGAATCCTTTCCCGAGCGGGATGATTACAGCTCCAGGGCGCAACGCAAACGGCCAGCAATTGTTCTATGGGCAGGGCGTGAGCGCGCCGCTTTACAGCGATCCGCGGGCTTATGTACAACAGTGGAATGTCGACATACAGCGGGAGTTGCCAGGTGGAGCGGCAATCGATGTCGCCTATGCCGGTTCGAAGGGTACGCATTTGCCGGGACCGACTCAGGCATTGAACCAGTTGCCGGACCAGTTCCTTTCGCTAGGTTCGCAACTGCTGCAGCAGGTGCCGAACCCTTTCTTCGGAAGAGTGCAGTTGGGAACGCTGGCACAGCGGAATGTAGCGCGCGGGCAGTTGTTAAGGCCTTATCCGCAGTACACGGGCTTCAACCTCGTGGCACCGATGAACCGGAATTCGATTTATCACTCGCTGCAAGTCAAGTTGGAGAAGCGCTTTGCAAAGGGTGCCTCGGTATTGGCCTCTTATACTTGGGCCAAGCTGATCAGCGATACCGACACACTGACGGCCTGGCTTGAGCCTGGCGGCGGGCTTGGCGTGCAGAACTTCAATAACCTCAGGGCAGAGAGGTCTGTGACATTGTACGACGTACCGCAGCGGGCGGTGATTAGCTTCATTTACGATTTGCCGTTTGGTAAGGGGCAGAAGTTTTTGGGTTCGAGCAACGGAGTGGTCCACCGTATTGCAGGCGGTTGGGGCATAAACGGTGTCACTACCTTCCAGAGCGGCAATCCGCTGTCGATGAATATGGCAGTGAATACTTCAAACTCATTTGGCGGCGGGCAGCGGCCGAATTCAACCGGTGTGAGCGCAAAGCTGGAAGGCTCAGCACAATCGCGGTTGACGGGCTGGTTCAATACGAGCGCATTTACGGCGACACCGGCATTCAGCTTTGGCAACGTTGCGCGCAGTTTGACCGATGTGCGATCGCACGGCATCGCGAATTACGACTTCACGGTTTTCAAGAACACGCAACTGACGGAGAGGTTTGGGCTGCAGTTCCGGACCGAGGTGTTCAACCTATTCAATCGCGTGCAATTCAGTTATCCGGGGACGGCAATGGGTAACCCGCAGTATGGCGTCGTGAGCGGACAATATAACAATCCGAGGCTGGTTCAGATTGCCTTGAGATTGTCGTTTTAGTCCGTGAATCGCCGCGTAATCGTATTGCTCTGCGTCGTGGCGCTGGCTGCGGCGCAAAGCTTTGTCGTGCTTGAGGCTGGAGGGCTTCGGTTCCGGCACCAGAATTCGCCGACTTCGCAGAAATATCTGCTCGAGACGATGGGGGGCGGGGTGGCGTTGCTCGATTTTGACAACGACGGGCGGCTGGATCTGTTCTTCGTGAACGGGGGGCGGATCGAAGACCCGCAGAAGCCTCCCGTTGATTTTCACCGTAAGGAGGCATTGTACTGGAATCGGCTTTACCGGCAGAATGCGGACGGGAGTTTTGCCGATGTGACGGAAGCGGCAAGGCTTGGAGGCGGGCCAAATCATTACGGAATGGGCGTGGCGGCCGGGGATTACGACAACGATGGATTTGCGGATTTATATGTAACGGGTTATCCGGTGAATGTGCTTTATCACAACAAAGGGAACGGGACTTTTGAAGCAGTAAGTAGTGCGGCTGTTAGTGGCTGGTCTGCTTCGGCGGGCTTCTTCGATTACGACCGGGACGGACGGCTGGACTTATTTGTGACGAGGTATCTGGATTGGGACATCAGCCGGAATATATTTTGCGGCACGCCGTATCTGGCTTATTGCCGCCCCGACAAGTTTGGGGCGGTGAGTAATGTGCTGCTGCACAATGAAGGCGGCGGAAAGTTTCGGGATGTGAGTCTGGAGACAGGGGTTGAAGCGGTGAAGGGGAAAGGGCTGGGTGTGGGTTTTGGAGACTTTGACGGAGACGGGTTTGTGGATGTGTTTGTGGCGAATGACGGGATGGAGCAATTTCTGTTTCGCAATGAGGGAGGAAGAAAGTTTCACGAGGCGGGTGTAGAGGCGGGGGTAGCGTTTTCGGACGACGGGAAGAGTTTTGCGGGGATGGGCGTTGCGGTTGCGGATTATGATCGCGACGGGCGGATGGATGTGCTGGTGACGAACCTTGCACTGGAGAAGTATGCGCTGTACCGGAATGAGGGTGGCGGGCAGTTTCGTTACGCGAGTTTGAGCTCGGGGCTCGCGGGGCTGACAGCGCAAAGTTCGGGGTGGGGCGTGGCGCTGGAAGATTTTGATAACGACGGGTGGAGGGATATGTTTGTGGCGCAGAGCCACGTGCTTGATAACGTGGAAAAGATGAATTCAGGGTTGCGATATTTGGAGCCGCCGGCGCTGTTGATGGGTGGTGGCGGGAAGTTTCGTAAGGCTGCGCTTGAGGTTCAGGCTGTTGCGGGACGAGGGCTGGCATGGGGGGATTTGGACAACGATGGCGGGCTCGACGTGGTGGTGTCGACCCTGGGTGGCGGGCCGCTCATTTTTCACAATCGTAACGGCAAGCAACACTGGTTGACGGTACAACTGCGGGGGCGGGCGAGCAATCGGGATGGAGCGGGAGCGCGGGTGAGCGTGGCGGGGCAGACGGGCGTGGCGAGCCGGGCAGGGAGTTATCTTTCGTCGAGCGATGGGCGGGTGCATTTTGGATTGGGGGCTGGGCTACACGAAGGAGTGAGGGTGGAGATTCTCTGGCCGAGCGGGAAAACGCAAGTGTTGGCGAAGGTGGGGATCGATCGTGTACTGAGTGTCGAGGAGCCGCAATGATCTGGTTGCTATTAGCGGTTGGCTTGCAGGTGACGCCAGAGTTGACGCAGCACGTGAATGCGGGGCTTGCGGCGAAGCAGGCGGGGGACTTGAGAACGGCGATTGTGGAGTTTAAAAAGGTGGTGGAACTGGCTCCGGGCATGGCTGCGGCGCATGTGAATCTGGGGGCTGTGTATTTCGCGCACAAGGACTATGGGTTGGCGGTTGTGGCGTTGCGGAAGGCGCTGGCGTTGAACGGGAACTTGCCGGGTGCCGAAGGGATGTTGGGAGCGGCATTGCTTGCACAGGGGTTTGCGACGGAGGCAATTGCGCATTTAGAGAAGGGGCAGGTGGAAGATTTGCTGGGCGTGGCCCTGCTAGAGGCGGGCAGGGAGCGCGAGTCGGTGGATCGGCTGGAGGCGGCGCTGGTGAAGCGGCCGGAGGATGCCGATTTGCTTTACTACCTGAGCCAGGCGCATGGGCGATTGGCCCGGCAGGTTGGGGAACGATTGACGGGGCAGTTTGCCAGTTCGGCGCGAGCGAAGCAGATGATGGGAGAAGCTTATGCGGCGGCGGGAAACCGGGAGGCGGCGATCAGAGAATACGGCGCCGCGCTTGGATTGCGGCCGGAGTTGCTGGGCGTGCATCTGGCGTTGGGGGAGTTGCATCGCGGGGGAGGTGATTTTGAGGCGGCGGAGCGGGAGTTTGGTGCAGAGGCGAAACTGGCACCGGGGTCGGCAGAGGCGGCTTATCGACTAGGGACAGTGTTGCTGAATCGCGGGGACGCCGCGGGGGCGGTGCGGGAGTTGGAGCGGGCGGAAGGTCTGAAGCCGGGGATGCCGGAAAATTTGCTGGAGCTGGGACGGGCTCGGGTGGAGAGTGGAGCGATGGAAGCGGCGGAGAAAGCGTTTTTGCAGGTGTTGGCGGTGGAAAGGGAGGGGAAGCTGGCTGAGTCCGCTCACTTTCAATTGGCGCAGATGTACCGGAAGCTGAAGCGAGTGGCGGAGGCGGAGAAGCAGTTGGCGGCGTTTCGTGAGTTGCGAGGGAAACGGTTGGGCCGACCTTGAGGATTTGTTAGTCTCTGGGGCGGATGGATTGGCCGAAGGGGCCTTTGAGGAATTCGCGGAGCCAGTGGTCGCGGTGTGCTTTAACCTGGTCTGCATCCTTTTTTGTCCAGTCGTAAAAACCTTTGCCGGGGTCGGTGCCGAGATTGCCTTTTTCAAACATCTCCCGATAGAGCGGTGGCGCGCCGGGTTTGTTGTAGAGATCCTTTGATACGTAATCGCAGACCTTGTAGGCATCGCGGCCGACCAGATCCTGGTGCTCGAAGATTCCATAAACCGGTAGGCGGAGACCGAAGCCGAGACTGGCCGCGCGATCCACGTCCGCGACGTCGGCAATGCCTTCGGCGACGATGTTTACCGCTTCGCGGACCATCGCCATTTGCAGCCTGTTGCCGAGTTGGCCGGGTCGGTCTTTCCTGACGACGACGGGGACTTTGCCGCAGCGCTCGAGGAGATCCTTTAGCCCTACGATGACCTCGTCTATGGTGTGGTCGGCACGGACGATTTCCACCAGCGGCATGAGGTGGGGCGGGTTCCAGAAGTGGGTGGTGCAGAAGCGCTCGGGATGAAGAGTCCTGGAGGACATGACCGTGATGCTGAGGCCGCTGGTGTTTGAGGCGATCCAGCAGTTGGGGCCGACAATGGGCTCGATTTGCGCGAAGAAGTCCTGCTTGAGCTGCATATCTTCGGGAATGGATTCGATGACGAGATCGCGGCCCGTGAGCGAGGCGGTGAAATCGGCGGAAGCATCGATGAGTGCCGCTGCGCGGCTGGATTGAGTGGGTGTGACGAGGCCGTTTTGTTCGAGGAGGAGGAGATGGCGGCGAGCTGTTTCGAGGGCCTTTGAGGCACTGGCTTCGCTGCGGGCGAGTATGGTAGTTTTTACGCCGCCGAGGGCGAGGGTGGTTGCGATGCCGGGGCCCATGACGCCTGAGCCGACGACTGTTGCGCAGCGAATTTCGTGCATGGAATTAGCATATGCCTAGTAGCGCCTGACGGTGGTGGAATAGAGCGTGGAATTGCCGGAGACGTCCCAGGCGCGGACCTGGATGGCGTTGAAGCCGACAGCGATATTGACGTCGAAGGACCAGTTGACGCTGGCTCCAGATGTAATTGCCGCCGCGGCACCACTTTGGTCGCCGGCGGAATTGGTCCAGGTGACTTGTTTGACCAAAACGTTGTCGGTGGCAGCGCCACGGAACGTGAGCTTGGAAGCGCTGGTGATGATGAAGTTTCCGATGGGTTGTTGGATGGTCATGCGTGGTGGTACTTTGTCCTCTCCAGGATTTGTGGGCGGCGTTGTTGGAATCGCTGCGCTGCGTTCTACGGTGATTTTTCTGGTGCTGCTAATGCCGCTCCGCGAGCTTGCGGCGACGGAGATTTCGTTGGTGCCGGTTTCGAGGGGGATGTTGGCAGACCAGGCCTCAAGGCCAGTGGCTGCACCGCTCCTGTTGCGGTTGGTGGCCCAGGTGACGCCGGCGATGCCGCCTGGGTGAGATGCGGTGCCACCGACGCGGATTTCCTGGGCCGTGGTGGTATGGCCGCTAGTGGCGGGAGAAGTAATGGAGAGGGCGACGTCGCCGTTCGATTCAAGAATTACAGTGCGGCGGAGTGTGATGCTGGAGCCGTTGAAGGTGCCGGTGAGGGCGATGGAATTGTGGCCGCCGGCGAGCGGGATGGCCGCGCAACTGAAGGTGGTGGCGGTGCTGTTGGCAATGCAGTTGTTGCGGGCGGCATTGGTTTCGTTTGTGTACTGCATACGGAGACTATTGTTTGCGCCCTGAATCGTACCGTTGAGGTTGAGCGTGGTGGCGCTGAGGCGGGTGCCTTCGGCGGGGTTGACGATTGTGAACGAGAAGGGCGTGGGCGTAGGCGTGGTTGGGGACGATGGGTCGGCATAGAGCTGACGGATGGAATCGATGTCCTGAGATTTGAGACCTTCGGCTTTTTGGTAATAGGGAAACATGACGGAGCCTGGCGTGTCGGTGTGGCCGATGCCGAGGGAGTGGCCGATTTCGTGGAGGACGACGCTGTAGATATCCCACTGTCCGCCGATCGACCAGGACCAGGCATCATTGATGTGGATGTCGCCGGCGATGGGTTCGGGGTTGGGAGGAGCGGGATAAAAACTGTGAGCCAGGACAGTGGTGCCACTGAGGAAAGGGAAGGGGTCTGCGTGTGCGCCCGTGGCGAAGAAGATATCGATGTTGCGGGTGGCGGTGCGGGCGCTCGATTCTGTAAAGTTGACTGCGGCGGCGCGGCTCCACTGATCGAGAGCGCGGCGGACTTCGGCGCGGGTCTGGGCCGGGTCTGTGCGGGTGCCGAGATTTCCGAAGGAGTAGCCGATGCTGGCGCGGCCGCGTCCGGGACCGTCCCAGCCCTCTCCAAAGCTGGCAGCCAGCATCGCTACTTCGTAACCGGCGCTTAGAACGCCTCCGCAGACCATATAGAGTTCTCCTTCTTTCATTTGATTGGGGGCGGGGAAGATGAATTCCACTTCGTCCCAGAGCCGGAGAGCGGCGATCTGATCCTGAGTCAATTCGGCGAGGCGGTCGGCCGATTCGAGGGAGCCATTGCGGATGGCGGAGACGGATTCGGCGTCGAGGATACCGTCGGCCTCCCAGGCTTCCACGTCCTTGTGGAAGTGAATGATGACGAGCGACATTTGAGCGGCGTTGGGCGCAGATGTGGCATCTCCGGTGAGGAGGTTTGCGGCTGCGATCTGCGGGCTCAATTTGTCGGCCGCATCGATGGGGGCGCGGTAGGTGAATGCCAAATCCTGCCAGGACATTTCCCCTGGAGCAGCGATCACAAAGCCATTGACCGGAACGCTGGAAAGAACGGTTGCACCGCGGCGAATCCATTCGCTGAAGTCGGGGGCATCGCTATCAAACTGGATCAACCAGTGCCACTTTTTGCCAGCCCAACTGCGGGGCTGACTTGCGGCGCTCCGAAACAACTGCGGGTTCGCGTTGTCCAGAGTTGGATCGATCATTCTAGTTTTTAGGCGCAATTCTTCCGCACTCGCGACGTAGGCGAAAGAAACGCATGCTGCCACCAGGGCCAGATTCAAGCGCTTCATGGATTTGATATTTTTCCGTTAATGTACATATCGCGCGGTGGCGAAAATTGTGACGACAAAAATTTGGCGATTTTTGCTTAGTTCGTTGCACTAGTCCATGTGAAGTACGTATTTCCCTTAGTCCTGACGGTGGTGCTTGCGGGGCAGGCGCAGGTGAGTTTGCCGTGG
>JBKJSR010000603.1:0-3078 GCA_046594355.1 Bryobacter sp. | reverse complement strand
CGCTCGATCCTTCCCGCTCATCACTGCCACCGCACGATAGCGCTCCAAGGCCGCTCTCTCAAATCGCCGCCAACGCCACAAATTCCACCAGCTCGTTAGCGTACCCACGCGCGAATGCTCCTGCGCCGCAAGATCCATGGTCACGTCATGCTCCACCAGCACCTCACCCTCATAAGTTGCAAGCTGCGTAAATTCGGTCTGCAACAAATCCCGCTTCACTCCCCGCACTGCCTCATGCATCGCCGGCGTGTCATATTCCAGCACCTCTGGAGGCGACAAACTCGCCCAGCGCAAGCGCCGATACTCCGGCTTTTTCACCAGTGTCACCGATCTGCAAAGCTCCTTCAATGGTCCCAGTTCCACACCATCCCTCGACTCGCTAAAGGCCAGCAAGTGTATGTTCCAAGTCCCCGCCGCCACGCGAATCAAATTGAAGATGCGCACCGCCCCACCATGGCTCAGGGGCCAAGGCAAATAGGGCGAGAGTATGGCCACCGTCGGCAATTGAGCATCCAACTCTTTCCCGGCAAGCTTCAAGATATCCGGATAATGAACCGTATCGTCGCGCCATGGCCGCAAGTGAATCTTGTCTACTGGCCAACCCCGTAAGAAGAGCAGGGAACTGATCGCCTGCCTGGGCTGCAAATGAAATCTTTCACCCGCCGCGTCATAGGCCAACATCCTCGTCGGCGCAAGCGCAAGCGCAACGGCAAACACTCCGGGGTCAGTCCCCTCCCCAAGCAACGCCGCCGTGTGGGCAATCGAGAATGGAGCAAAGCGCCGCATCAATCTCAGCCACATTTCTCCGATGCTTTCCCCTGCGGCCCGCTCCACCTGCACATGCTCAAACCCCGGCAACAACTCCCGCAACTGGCGGCGCATCGCCCCCACCCGCTCCCCCGGCCCATTCGCGAAACTAACTACGTATCTTCTGCGCGCCACGGTTCTTCGTCAACTCAAGAATGAGATAGGCCAACAACGGCGGGAACGCCACGGCCACGCAAACCGGCGCAAACCCATAAAGGTCTGCCACCCTGCCAATCACGGGCGAAGCAAAGAGCTGCAACAATCCATAGCCGCCCGTCAACAACGACACCGCAAAGGCCGCGCTGCTCCCGCCGTAAGCATCGAGCGGCATCGTATACAAATTCACGCTTGCCGCCGACGATGCAAAGTAACTCACTGATATCAATACCACCGCCCATGCCGGGCTCGGTGCGAGCGGCACCGCCGCAGACATAGTCATTCCTAGTGCTCCAAACAGATATACCCTCCGCCTTGCCGCGAGCGGCTGCCATCCCCGCTGGATCAATCGCATCGACGCCCATCCACCGGCAAACGATCCGGTCAGCGCCACAAACTGCAACACCGGCGACAGGCGATTCGCATCAAACACACTCAACTGAAAAGTCCTCACAAAGTAATGGTTCGCCCAACCGGTCCAGAACAGAAAAATCCCCAGCGAAAGTACATTGGCCACGATGAATCCCCAGGTTTGCGGTGCCCTCAAAATCGCCCGCACATCATAGCCCTTAGACTCTTCCGCCGCCGGCTGTACGGGTGCCTTCTTCGACGCCCACCACCAAAGCGGTATCCACAAAAGCCCCAACCCGCCGGCTACAAAGAACGCACTCCGCCAGCCCCAGTTCGCAATGCAAAAATTCGCGATAAACGCGGCCAGCGTCATTCCGATCACTAGCCCCACCTGCGACATCGAACTGCCGATCGCCCGCTCTTCCTGTTTCAGATAAGTCTGCGCCGCCTTGGCCGTCGATGGGATCCCCGCCGATTCTCCAACAGCCACCAGTCCATGACTCACCATCAGCCCGGTCAATCCGGAAGTGAATCCCCGCGCCATCCCCGCAATGCTCCACCAGATCAGCGCTACCGTTGTCCCCACATTCAATCCCACCCGGTCGACAAACCATCCCATCATCGGCGAGCTCAACATATACAGCAATCCAAAGCCGGTCAACACCCATCCGTACTGCTCGTAATTCAAGTGAAATTCGGCCATGATCGCGGGCGAGACCGCACTCAGAATCTGCCGGTCCAGATAGTTCACACTCGACGAAAGATAGAAGATGGCAACCACCCACCAGCGATTTCTCTCACTCGAATTCAAGGCAATAATTCCATCGTCAACAGTCTCTTTTCCTTGCTTCCCGCCTTCACTTTGCGCGGCTGCTTCTGCACCCCGCATGAGAAGCTGAAGGTTTCAGCACCCGCACCGCTCAACACCAGCTTCGACGGGTTTGCCACATCGTACACCAATACCTTTCCGCCCTCGTCGCGAATCGCAAAACGCGCCCTCCCGCCGCCCATGCAATCCACCCTCACCAGCCTTCCACTCACATTCGCCGTAGGCTGCTCCCCTTCCCACCACTGCTCGACTTTCGTACCCGCTTCAAGCGGCGTCATCGTTCCCCGCGCCCTTGCCTCCGCTTCACGAATCCGGCGCAAACTCTCTTGCCTCACCCGCTCGGTGTCCTTTACCCGCGCCGCTTCCGCCTCCCGGCGAGCCTGCGCCTCGGCCTCGTATCGGCGATCCTGCGCGCCCAGCCTTAACTGCCCCAGCGCCTCTTTCTCCGCCGGATCGTACGCCGCCCGCTCCGCCGCCGCCCAAGCCTTCGCTTCCTCTACATACAACCCCGCCGCTTGCGCCCACTTCGCCATTTGCCCCTGATACTTCGGGTCCCGCAACGCCGCCCCCGCCGCATCCTTCAACGCCTTATGCGCCTTCACGGGGTCGTTCTCTTTCCCCGCAAACGCAAACGCCGCCTCGGGGTAAACCGGCTTCAACTGCAACGCTGTAAACAGATGCTGCTGGTGCTTCAAACGATCCGCCTGCCCCACCGCCGCCAGATACAGCATGCGTGGTAAACCCAACGCTTTTTCCGCCTCCATCGCCGCCAAGTCCGCCTTCCCCGCTAAAGCATAAGCTGCCGCAACACATTCCTGCGCTTCCACCTCGATCGACTTCGCGGAACAAGCCCGCCTCGCCCCATCCCGCAAATTCGCATCGCTCAACTGCGCGATTGCCAACTGCAATCGTCCCGCCTCGACCTCAATCTCACG
>JBKJSR010000505.1:0-4008 GCA_046594355.1 Bryobacter sp. | reverse complement strand
GTCGCATTTCTCATCCTGTGCTTCTTCATGACCATGTGGGGAGGATATTACATGGGAACTTACTCGGGAGACTGGACAGGCAATGGTCTGTCCGAGCGGCGAAGCGAAGCCGGCAATGCCGGTCCGGTTGCGCCGCAAAACGCGATGTTACTCGGACAAGAAATCTACAATGGCTGCCTGCAATGCCATCAGGGCAACGGGATGGGGCTGGCCGGACAATTCCCGCCACTGGCCGGCTCTGAATACGTGACGGGCGATGTGCGCAGGCTGGCGGCAATTCTCATCAATGGCATCAGCGGAGAGATGGAGGTAAAGGGAGTGTTATATAACTCACAGATGCCGGCCTGGAAAGATACTTACAACGATGAAGAAATCGCTGCGGTTTTGACTTATATCCGGAATTCCTTTGACAACAAGGCAGATCCAGTTAGCAAGCAACAAGTGGAAGACGTCCGGAAAGAGGTTGGGGCGCAGGGGGAGTGGACAGCCAAGAGCCTAGCCGAGTATGCAGCCAAGAAATAGCCTGATCGATTGCGATTGCGGAGAGGAAGCCCCGGCATCGGTGTGGTGGCGCATCGGCGCGGGGGCCTTTCTCTCGATGAATGCGATGGTGATGGGTCTGGCAGTAAATGGATCGGAAGTGACGCGGGATGAAAAGGTTGCGCTGGAGCTGTCGATTCTTTGCGTGGCGCTCGCGGTGTTTGGATTGCTTGCGAAGGAATTTGTGCAGGCGATCTGGCTCAGTTTGCAGCAACGAAGGCTGGGCATCGAGTTGTTGTTCCTGATGGGGATAGCCGGGAGTCTGGGCGCATCGGTGCTGTCGCTGACGACACAAGCCGGTGGCACTTATGCGGACGTGGCAGCGCTGCTGCTGGTGATCTATTCCCTGGGCCGACAGGTGGGGGCCTATGGAAAATCGCGAGTACTCAAATCGCTTGGCGACTGGGCGCCGGAACGGCGGATGGTGCGGCGGCTGAATGGGGAGCGCATATCGGCGGCGGAAGTACAGCGTGGAGACCGTTTTCGGGTGTTGCCGGGCGAGGCGGTACCGGTGGATTCGAGAATCATCGCGGGAACGGCTTATTTTCAGGAAGCGACACTGACCGGCGAGAGTTTTGCGCGAAGCCGGGGTGTGGGCGAGCTGGTGGGTGCGGGGGCTTATCTGGTGGATGCCTCGGTCGATTGCGAGGCAACGCAAGCAGGAGGCGAGGCGGAGCTCGATCAGATCCGGGAGCTGGTGGCATCCGGCCTGGCAGTACCGGGCAGAGAGCAGCGTCTGGCGTTGGCTGTGTTGCGCTGGTTTGCACCGACGGTTATGGGCGTGAGCGCGATCACGTTTTTTGTTCACTGGCGGCAGGGGGACTGGGCAAGTGCGCTGTTTTGCGCTCTTTCGGTATTGGTAATTGCCTGCCCGTGCGCGCTTGGGTTTGCGACGCCGCTGGCGGTATGGTCGGCGATTTCCCGCCTGCGTGAATTGGGGATCCTCGCGAGGTCTGGAGAAGCGATCGAGAAACTGGCGGAAGTGGACACGGTAGTGTTCGACAAGACCGGGACGCTGACCTTGCCGGAGCAGTATGAAGCAAAGTGGCGCGTGGCGGAAGAGTGGCGGGGGCGAGAGGCGGAATTGCGCTTTCTGTTGCGAGAAGCCGAGGCGGCGAGCCGACATCCGCTGGCGATTGCCTTGAGGAGCCTGTGGGAGGGTGAAGCGCTTGAAGCGACGACGCAGCTCGAAAGTATTCGTCTGCTGGCCGGAGTTGGAATTGAAGCGCGATACGCAGACGGGCGGGAGTTGTTTGCGGGGGCTCGCACGGGGAGCCGCGAACTGGAAGTACGGGTGGATGGGTGCCTAGCGGCGGAAATCGAATTGCGTGAAGTATGCGAGGGCAGCGTGCCGGAGGCGGTGGCGGATCTGGAAGCGGCGGGACTGCTGGTGATGCTCTCGACCGGAGACGGAGCCTCGAGGGCAGCGGCGATCCCCATTGGAAACAGGCTGGTGAGACAGTCGCCGGTAGACAAGCACGTCTCGGTGGGGGAGTTGCAGCGAGCCGGCAGGAAAGTTCTCTTTGTTGGGGATGGGTTAAACGATGTGGCGGCGATGGCTTGGAGCGAGACGAGTTTAACGCTGGCAACGAGTGTGGAATTGGTGCGCGACGTAAGTGGATTTGTGATGCTGCACCAGAACTGGCGGGCGTTGCCGGAGGCGATTGCGATTGCCCGTGCGGCACGGCGGACGATACGCCGCAACATCGGTTTTTCGCTGGCTTACAATGCAGTTGGGATCAGTCTTGCGGCGGTGGGGTGGTTACATCCAGTGGCTGCGGCGCTATTGATGCTGGCCTCGAGTCTGACAGTGATTCTCGATTCGATGCGGCTGATGGATTGGGAGCCGCCCGAGAAAAGCAAAGTAGTTGAGGTGGTGTCTTGAACCCCTATCTATTGACGCTAAGCAGTCTTGGGCAACTTGGAATCCTGTGTTGGCTTGCGCCTAGCGGCGGGGGCTTAGCGGCGGGGCTGGGGCTTACGATTGTTTTTGCGATGTTCGCTTTTACCAGGATGAGATGGGGCGCGCATCTGGACATGTATCTGGCGATGACGGGCTGGGGCGGCTTGGGAATGCTGCTGCCGTCGCTGCACAGCGGCGTGCTCTGCAATCATCAAATGCAGTGGGGACAATATGCAGCGATGAGCGCGGGGATGTGGGTGTTTGCGCTGGTGCCGATCTGGCGCGAGGCGCGGTGTCTGGCTGCGGCGAAGCTGGAGGGCCGGGGAGCGTGGACGCTAATGCTCGATGGCATTGGGATGCAGGCGGGCATGGGCCTGGCGCATTTGCCGCTGGTGTGGTTGCCGATGGGGGATGAGCGGGTGGCATGGTTTTCGCAAGCTTCGACGCTGTTAGGGATGGGACTGGGAATGATGGCGGTGCAGATTGCGGTGCAGCGGTGGAGCGGAGGTTTCGCTGGAAAGGAAAGATATGGATCAACGATTTGAACAGTTGCTGGAAGCAGCGCCCGATGCCATGGTGGAAGTGAATGCACAGGGGCAAATCCTGCTTGTAAATGCGGGGTGTGAAACACTGTTTGGCTACAGCCGGACGGAATTGTTGGGGATGAATGTGGATGAACTGGTGCCGGTGGCATTGCGGGGACGGCATGAGGGACACCGGGCGAATTATGCCCGAACACCGGTAACGAGGCCGATGGGGCAAGCGATGAAGTTGCGAGCCTTGCGGAAGAACGGCACTGAAGTGCCGGTGCAGATCAGTATCAGCCAATTACAAGTCGACGGCGAACAGCATACGGTTGCGGCAATCCGGGATGTAAGCGATGCCGAGGCGATGGCAGAAGCGTTGCGGCATAGCGCCGAGCAGACGCGGCAACTTTTCGATTTGAGCCCAGTGGCCTGTTGCGTGTATGATGCCGAAACCCTGCAATTTCTCGATGTGAATGCACAAGCGATGGCGACTTATGGATACAGCCGGGAAGAATTTCTCGGGATGACGGTGAAGGATTTGCGCTGTCCGGACGAGGAAATGGAGATTGAGCCCGAATATAGGCTGCGGAGCCATGTGCGCAAGAACGGGGAGAGGGTGGAAATCGAAGCGCAGCGGCACGCGATGCAATACCGGGGCCGGCCGGCGCAACTGGTGGTGTTGCGTGACATCACGGAACGGCGGAGATTTGAAGAATCGCTGGAGGAAGCGCGAGCGACAGCAGAAAGCGCGTCAAAAGCGAAGAGTGAATTTCTAGCAAGTATGAGCCATGAGTTGCGCTCGCCGCTGCATACGATCATCGGGTTTTCCGAATTGCTGGGCGAAGGCATAGACGGGCAATTGAACGAAAAGCAGAAACGCTTTGTGCAGCACATACAGAAGGATTCGCAACACTTACTAACGCTGATCAACGACATTCTGGATCTGAGCAAGATCGAAGCAGGAAGGCTGCAACTGCATCTAGAAGTGGTTGATATGGAGAGCATGATCGCGGAAACGCTGGAAAGAATAGGCCCGCA
>JBKJSR010000465.1:0-10179 GCA_046594355.1 Bryobacter sp. | reverse complement strand
CTGATCGGCACCGGTTTCGAACTGGTATTGCGGGTGGTCCGCGCGCGATCGCTCGAAACAGCCGCCCAACTGGCCGCCGCCAAGAGCGCACTTGCCTCGACCGAACACAATGTTCAGATCATTCGTGCAGACCAAAACCGTGTCCAGACAATGTTTAACTACACTCGCGTCACGGCCCCTTTCGACGGCGTCATCACACGCCGCTACGCAGAAATCGGTGCCATGGTTCAAGCTGGCACTTCCTCCCAGACCAACGTCATGCCCATCGTCCGCCTCTCTCAGGACACCATGCTCCGGCTTCAGCTTCCAGTCCCCGAATCGGTCGTCGCCAAAGTTAAAGTTGGCTTTCCCATCCGCATCAATATCCCCAGTCTCAATCGTTCGATCGACACTCGCATCACCCGCTTCACTGGCCAGCTCGCCACATCTACCCGCACCATGGAAGCCCAGGTCGACATCCCCAACGCCGACCTCTCCATCAAGCCGGGCATGTTCGCCGAAGTTGTCTTTCAGTTTGAATCTAAGCCCGACGCCATCGTAGTCCCCCTGCTCGCGATTGACGGCGCTGGCAGTATGCGCAAGGCCATGGTCGTCAACGCCGCAAATCAGATCGAGCTGCGCAACATCACCACCGGCATCGAAACCCCTGAAGTTGCCGAAGTCCTCACCGGCCTCGTCGAGGGTGACAAGGTAATCCTCAGCGGTCGAGCACAACTGAAACCCGGCATCACTGTCTCCCCCCGCCTCAGCTCCACCACTGCGCTAGGAGCAAAGAAATAAGCAATGTCACGCTTCGCTATTCGCACTCCCTACTTCATCGTTGTTCTCTGTCTCATCATCTGCGTCGTTGGTGGTGGCGCATTGATACGCATGCCTGTCGATCTCTTCCCGCCCATCAACATCCCCGTCGTCGTCGTCGCCACCTTTTATGCCGGCATGCCGCCCGAGCAAATGGAAGCCAACATCACCTCTCGCTATGAACGCTTCTTTACTCTCGCCGCCAACATCGAACACATCGAATCCCGCTCGCTCACCGGCGTAAGTATCATCAAGATCCACTTCCAGCCAGGCTCCGACGCCGATGCTGCGGTAGGCGCTGTCTCCAATCTCGCCATGGCGAATCTCCGTCGCCTCCCGCCCGGTACTCTACCTCCCATCGTGCTCAAATTCGACGCCTCCAGTCTCCCCGTCTGCCTGGTCACCTTCAAAACTCCCGAACTCGACGAAACCCAGATTCGCGACTTGGCTCAATACAGCGTCCGCAACCAGCTCGCTTCCGTCCCCGGTGCCAGTGTCCCGCAGCCCTTCGGTGGTGCCAACCGCTCCATCATGATCTTTGCCGATCCCAACCGCCTCGAGGCTTATCAGATGTCCCTCATGGACATGGTGCGTAACGTCAACGAAGCCAACCTCACCCTGCCTGCCGGTAACGTTAAGATCGGACCCTTCGACTACAACATCCTCACCAACAGCCAGCTCGACAGCGTCGAAGAAATCAACGATCTCCCCATCAAGGTCAGAGGCAGCTCCGTCGTACGTGTCGGCGATATAGCTGTGGCCAAAGACTCAAAACGCATTCAGACCAACGTCGTCCGCGTCGATGGAAATCGCGGCGTTTACGTCCCCATCCTCAAGCAGGGCGGCGATTCCAACACCATCGCCGTCGTCGATGGCATAAAAAAAGTCGTCGCCAACTTGGTCGATGTTCCGGATTCGCTTGTCACCAGCGTCGTTTTCGATCAATCGGAATTTGTCAGGACGGCAATCGAGACCCTCCTCCATGAAGGCGGCATCGGTCTCTTCCTCACCTCCATACTCATCCTGCTTTTCCTCGGCAGCTTCCGCGCTACCATCGCCGTCTTCTTCTCGATTCCCATCTCCGCGCTCGCCACTTTCATGCTGCTCCAGTGGAGTGGCGGCACCATCAATACGATGGTCCTTGGAGGCCTTGCACTCGCTTTCTCCCGCCTGATCGACAACTCCGTCGTTGTTCTCGAGAACATTTATCGCCACCTCGAAATGGGTGCGGATCCCGTCAAGGCAGCCGAAGAAGGCGGTCGCGAAGTAGCCCTTCCTGTTCTCGCCGCCACTCTCACGACAGCCATCGTTTTCTTCCCCGTTACCTTCCTCTTCGGCGTTTCACGATTCCTCTTTTCCGCGCTTGCCCTCTCTGTTGTCCTCGCCCTATTTGCCAGCTACTTCGTCGCCATGACCGTTGTGCCGCTCTTCTGCGCCCGCTACATCCACACGGCTCATAGCGGCGAACACGACGAAGGCATTGCCGCCCGCTTCAATCGGTGGTTCAATCATCAGTTCGCCCGCTTCCTCCGTGCCTATCAGCGCGCCGCAGACCATGCTCTCGATCGTCCCCGCCTCACCCTCCTCGTCTCCGGGGCCTTCTTCCTGCTCTCGCTCCTAATCGCTCCAGTTATCGGCATGTCCTACTTCCCCCGTACCGATTCCGGACAGTTCGTCATGAACGTCAAGGCTTCTTCGGGGTCGCGCATTGAAGTCGTTGACGCCCTTTTCGCTCGCGTCGAAGAACTCACCCGAAAAGCCGTCGGAGCAGCCGACCTCGAACTCATCGTCTCGAACATCGGCATCTATGCCGATATTTCTTCAATCTATACGCCCAACTCCGCTCCCCACACCGGCTTCATTCAAGTCGCGCTCAAAAAAGAGCATGCCGTCGACAACTACACACACATGGCCCGCACCAAAGAAGTCCTCGAGCGCGAGATGCCCGAGCTCCAAATCTATTTCCAATCGGGTGGCCTTGTCGACAGTGTTCTCAACATGGGCATGGCCGCCCCCATCAATGTGCAAGTCACCAGCTCCAGCCTCGAACAAGGCTTCGCTACCGCAGCCAGTCTTGCCGGCCAGATCCGCCGCATCCCTGGTGTTGCCGACGTCTTCATTCCACAAGATCTCGATACTCCTTCGCTTCGTCTTCAAGTCAATCGCACCCGTGCCATTGAACTTGGCCTCAGCGAACGCGAGGTCGTCCAGAACGTAATCACCGCACTAACCTCCAACCAGATGATCGCGCCCAGCTACTGGGTTGACCCCAAATCCGGCCGCGACTACTTCCTGCTTGTTCAATACCCTGAAGGCCACATCAATTCCATCGCCGACCTGAAGGCCATCTCCCTCCGTGGGCCCGGCAGTCTGCTCCCCACCCGGCTCGATGCGGTCAGCACCATCGAAGCGATCAAGACTCCCGCCGAAGTCTCCCACTACCAGATTCGCCGCAGCTTCGATATCTACGTCCAGCCTCAGGGCGAAGACTTGAGCCGCCTCACTGCCTCAATCGAACAGATCATCGCCAATGAAAAACTTCCTCGAAATCTTCGCGTTGACCTCCGCGGTTCCGTTCAAGCCATGCGCCAAAGTTTTTCGAGCTTTGGTTTCGGCCTCATGCTCGCTACCGTTCTGCTCTACCTCATCCTGGTCGCCCAGTTTTCCAGCTTCCTCGACCCCCTCGTCATCCTCCTCGCCGTTCCCCCAGGTCTCTCTGGCGTCTTGCTGACGCTCTGGCTCACCGACACCACGCTGAATGTCATGTCTCTCATGGGCATCGTCATGCTTGTCGGCATCGCTGTCTCTAACAGCATCCTGATCGTCGAATTCGCCCGCCAGCTCACTTTCACCGGCGTCGGGGTCCGCGAGGCTATCGCCACTTCCTGCAAAGTCCGCCTCCGCCCCGTCTTGATGACTTCGCTCGCCACCATCTTCGGTCTCTTTCCGATGGCCCTCAAACTGGGGCAGGGAAGCGAGGCATACGCTCCTCTCGCCCGAGCCATCCTTGGCGGGCTCGCCCTCTCCGTCCTCTTTACCGTCTTCGTTGTTCCCGCTGCTTATCTCCTTGTTCACAAAGAGAAAAAATCATGATGCGCTACCTAATTGTTCTTATCGCCGCCGCTGTATCGGCCCAAACTCTTACCCTCGAACAAGCCCGTGAAATGGCGATTTCCAACCACCCGCTGCTTGCCTCGCTCGACTATTCGGCGAGGGCCTCAGCCGAATTACCCAAACAGATCCGCTCCGCTCTTGCCCCACAACTTGGTGCCGGCTTTAGCGCATCGATAGCCGACGATACAACGCGTTTCGCCTATTCTGGCCTCGCTTCTTCCTTACTGATTTCACGCGCCGGGGGAGGTCTCCAGCTCAGCCAGCTCCTCACCGATTTCGGCCGCACCCGGCTCCTCGCCGAAGCTGCTTCCACTCGAGTCGATGCGCAGAAGGAAGGAATAAAATCTGCCCGACTGCAAATCCTTGTTGCTGTTGATCGTGCATTCTACTCCATCCTCCGAGCCCGCTCCATCACCCGCGTCGCCGAACAGACAGTTCAGGCCAGGCAGTTAATCGTTGATCAAGTCGAAGCCCTTACCCGCAGTCAGTTACGATCCACACTGGATCTCTCTTTCGCCCGCGTGAATCTCTCCGATGCTCAAATTCTTCTGACTCGAGCCCGTAATGAACTCGGCGCGGCTGAAGCAGAATTCACCGCCGCCCTAGGTCTTCGAGAGCGTCCCAACTACCAAATCGAGGATCGTCCCCTCAACGAGAATCTTCCGCCGGAGTCCGATCCTCTGGTTCAAAGAGCCTTAAATGAACGTCCAGAGCTCCGACAGATTGCACTTGAACTCCAGTCGGCTACTCAACTCCTTGAAGCCGAAAAGAAGCTCTCAAAGCCTACTGTCAATTTTCTGGGCACTGTCGGTGTCCTTCCTCTTGTAAGAGGCAGCTACCCCAATCGCTATGGTGCCGCAGGCGTCAGCGTTTCACTGCCTATTTTCAACGGCAAGCTCTTCGAATCCCGCCAAGCCGAGATATCTCTCCGGATGCGCGCGATTGAAAAGCAGCGAGAGTTCGGCGCAAACCAGATTGTCCGCGAAGTACGTACTGCCTTCCTAAATGCCCGCAATGCCTTTGATCGCCTCCGTCTCACGCAGGAACTTCTCAGTCAGGCCACGCTCAGTCTTGATCTGGCTCAAACCCGCTACGACCTTGGACTTGGATCGATTGTTGAGCTCAGCCAGGCTCAGCTCAACCAGACTGCCGCCGAAGTCTCCGGTGCCAGCGCCCGATACGAATACCAGATCCTGCGTTCGGTTCTGCGTTACCAACTTGGTGAGGGAGTCCTCTAGCCGTGGCGTTCAAATTCTGGCCTACCAAGTCGGGCCAACAGGACGCACCAGCTATCGTTGCTTACCGGCTGCCTGCCTCGCTCCGCTACTCGCTCTCTCAAGTCGCCGCTCAGTTCCACCTCCAGCTTCTCGATCAACGCCCCAAGAACGATTACTACATCCTCGTCCTGGCTCCTGGGCAGTCCAAACCTCTCGACACTCCTGCGCACATCCCCGCCATCCAGATTAATTCCCCCGACCTTCCCGCTCAAATTGCCCAGGCACTGCTTTACCTCCAGGCTCACCACGACATCAAGCAATAATCCCCTTCCTTACCGCATAGAGAATCAACTCGGCCATGCTATGCAGCGACAGCTTTTGCATCAGATTGCTCTTGTGCGTATCCACTGTATAGACGCTCAAGTCGAGCAACCTCGCGATGTCCTTGCTGCTCTTGCCTTCGGCGAGCAACTGCAATACTTCCCGCTCTCTCGGCGTCAGCAAATCATAGCTGTCTTCGAGGCCTCTCTGCTGCATCCCCTGTACATAGTCCTCAACAAGTAGCTTGCTCACTTCCGGGCTGAAATACGCTTTGCCTCCTGTCACTGCATGGATCGCCCGGATCAGCTCCGCCTCCACCGTATCCTTTAATAGGTATCCCTTCGCCCCTGCCCGCAAAGCCCGCAACACATATCCCTCATCGCTGTGCATGCTTAGAATGATGATCGCCGTCCCCCAGCCTTTCGCCTGAATCTGGCGTGCCGCCTCGATCCCGTTCAGGTTTGGCATTGTGATGTCAAGCACCACAACATCGGGCCTCAGCGCTTCCACCTGCTGTAGCGTCTCCCTCCCATCCGCCGCTTCTCCCACCACTTCCACGTCTGCCTCGCGCTCAAGCAGAGCCTTCAATCCTCGCCGCAATATCGCGTGGTCGTCCGCCAGCAGAATTCGGATCGGCATCAGGGCAATTCCGCCATCACAACCGTTCCCACCCCCGGCTTGCTCGCAATGCTGAACTTGCCTCCCAGTTTTTCCACCCTCTCCGTCATGCCCAGGATCCCCATCCCCTTATCCTGCACCGAATCAAAACTCTTCCCGTCGTCCTGTATGCTCACCAGCAGACCTTCCTTGCCCTGACTCGCCCGAATCTTCACATTCTTCGCTTCCCCATGCAGCACAGCGTTATTCACCGCCTCTTGCGCCACCCGAAACACACAAAGCCTCGTTGCTTCCGACAGCCCGTCCAGTTCCTCGCTTGCTTCCACTTCAATCGCCACATTACTGCGCCTTTTCCATTCGCGTGCAAGCCAACGCAGTGCCGGCACCAATCCCAAATCGTCCAGCATGGATGGACGCAGGATCAGGCTCAGGTTGCGTGTCGATTTTAGGGTCTCCTCCGTCAGTCTCCCCAGTTCCATCGCCTCCGTCTCAACGGATTTCCTCACAGCTTCCGGCAAGCGCCGGAACAGGTCCTCCATTCCCAAATGCAATGCCGAAAGATTCTGCGCCACTTCATCGTGCAATTCCCGCGAGATCGATTTCCTTTCCTCCTCCTGCACTGCGAGTAGCTTCGCGGACAGCGCCCTGGCTTCCTCGCGCGCATTCTCGGCCTGCTCCAGCCGCTTCGATGCCTGGCTTTCCAGCTCAGTCACCCGCCAGTAAACGAATACCGCCAATCCCAACCCGGCCAGCATAAAAACCATCATGCTGCGCTCGAGGGAATTCTTTACTTCTTCGAACAGGCCTTTCATTTCCTTCGCCCCTTCAGCGAGTTGATTCTCGTTCCAGGTCCCGATCCTCGTCGCCATGTCTAACATCGCGTTGCGCCTTTCAAACACTTCGTCCCGCAGAAACTGATAGCCTTCCGCTCTCCGTTTATCGCTATCCCACTGCAAAACCGGCTCAATCGCTTTCCAATAATCGCTGTAGGCCGCCACAAAACTTCTGTAAACGGCACCACCCTCTTGCAATTGCTTTGCTCTAAGCAGACCCAATGCATGTGCTCTTGTCTCAGTGAATTCGCTCCGGTGCAGTCCGGCTGCATTTGAAGAGGGGTCCAGCAGAAAATCCCTCAACTGTGTTCCGCCAATAATAACGTCGTTTCGAAGCTCATTCAGCAGCTTGTTAGTCAGTAAATACTTCGATTTGATACCCTCGATTGCATGGTTCGCTCTTGCCAGTTCACTCTGTGTATAGAGGAACGCAACCCACGGCATCAGCAGCAAAGAACCAAAGCCGGCCAGCAAAAGCAGGCGGCTGTCGAACAAACGGTTTCTAAATTTCCTGGCCAAAATCAATTCTCTGTCTTGCACCCTGTTAGTACACTGGCTGTATTGCCGCATTATCCGATCAGTCTTCTCCTCAGCCTCACGCTTTTCCCGCCTGCCGCAGGGGCGATCACGCTTGAAGAAGCGCTCCGCGAAGCTCTAAGTTCTCATCCCAGTCTTGCCGTCTCCGTCAATCGTATCGAATCCTCCGCCGGCAAATTGCAGCAAGCCGCTCTGCGGCCCAATCCGCTCTTCATCTATCAGACCGAGGATTTCCGCACCTGGCAGTCTCCCGGACATCGTTTCTGGCAGGACTCCGACCACTTCTTCTACTTGCAACAGACCTTTGAGACGGCTTCCAAGCGCGCCCGTCGCGTCGATGTCGCCACCGCCAATCAGCGCCGTTCCGAAATCGAACTCATTCTCCAAAAGCAGATGATCGCCGCCAAAGTGCGCGCCGCCTTTTGGGATGCCGCCGGGGCGGTGCAGCGCGAAGCCGCCCTTGTTCAGTCCCTCAAGAGCTTTGCTGAAATCACTGAGTATCATCGCGTCCAGGTCGATGAGGGAGCCATGGCCGAAGCCGATCTCCTCCGCGTACAACTCGAAGAACAAAAAATCTCGCTGCTCGCCAATGCCGCTTCCATCGATTCCCAACGCCAGACGATTCGTCTCCAACGTGAAATGGGCCGGGCGGAAATCGTACCCACTTCCATCGACACGCAGTTCGCCACGGCGGTCGTCAAATTCGATGGCCTCAAAATCGAAACGGCGCTCACCGAACGCGCCGAAGCGCAACTCGCCCGGCAAATCATCCTGGATGCCGCAGCACAGGTTGGGCTCGATCGCGCCCTCGCCACTCCCAATTTCGATGGAGTAGGAGGTTACAAGCGCTCCGGGCCATTCGATTCACTTCTCTGGGGTCTGCAAGTTCCTTTACCCGTCTTCAATCGCAATCAGGGCAACCTCGCCACCGCCACCGCCGAAGACCGTCTGGCCCGCAACGCCCTCACTTCCACCGAAGCGCTCATCAAGTCCGAATACGAAGGTGCCGTCCGCGAAGTGGATCTGCGGCGTCAACAGATCAATGCCTTCGTCCTCCCCCTGCGGGTCAAGGCGGCAGAAACAGCCCGTCTCGTTGGCGAGGCTTACCGTTTGGGTGGGGCTGACCTGCTCCGCCTGCTCGATTCCCAACGTACCCTCCTCGACACTGAGCAACTCTACCTCGACGCTCTTCTCGCTCTCCGTCAGGCTGAAGCTTCTCTCCAATCCGCTACCGGAGTCCTCCCTTGAAACTGAGTGCCTTTTTGCTCATCATCCTTCTCTGCGCCTGCCAGAAGCAAGCCCCCACCGCCGCGTCACCCGTGGCCAACTCAAAGTCGGACAATGTGGATCTCAGCGCGGAGGCTCTTCAAAACGCCAACGTCGAGGTCGTCCCCGCCCGCAGGATCACACTCGACCAGACCATCGAAGCTCCCGGCAAGCTTGCCTGGAACGAAGACAAAACCGTTTCCATCGGCGTCGTCGCCACCGGTAAAATCATTCGCGTCTATGCAAAGGTCGGCGACATGGTGAAAGAAAATCAGGTGCTCGCTCGAATGCACACCCACGACGTGCACGATACCAGAGCTCTGCTGCGCCAGGCCCGCGCCGAGAAAGACCGGGCCACCAGCAGCCTCGAACAGGCCAAACGCAACGAAGATCGCATGAACCGTCTGTTGCAGCTCAAAGCCATCTCGATATCCCAGCTCGAACAAGCCACCATGGAACGCAAAACGGCTGAGACTTCACTGCGCAAGGCCAATGCGGATGTCGAAAAAGAAATCCTGCATCTTACCGAGACCCTCGAGATCTCCGCCGACGACGAAGAGTCCACAACCCACAAGCACGACGAGGACGAAGATCTCGTCCCCATAAAGTCCTCCGCCGCCGGCATTGTTGTGGAGCGAAAAATTACTCCCGGCACCGTCGTCAACCTTGGTCAGGAAGCCTTTACGGTTACGGATCACAATTCCCTTTGGTGCATCGCCAACTTCCCCGAATCCGCGCTCAGCCGCATTCGTGTTGGTGCGATCGTTGAGGTGGATGTCCGCGCCTTCCCCGGTCGCCGCTTCGCAGCCAAAGTCATGCGCCTCGGCGAAACCATCGATCCTGCCACCCGCACGCTCCTGATCCGTGCCGAGCTCAATTCCCAAGGCCTCCTCAAGCCCGAAATGCTGGCCACGATCCGGCTCCGCCTCCCGGCTTTAAGCACTCTCGTAGTCCCCGAGTCCGCCCTCCAGATTGTAGACGGCAAGACCATCGTCTTCGTTGAATCCTCACCAGGAAAATTCCTCCCGCGCAGCGTAGAAGCGCAAGTCCAAAACGGCCGCGCCATGATCCTGTCCGGCCTCAAGGAAGGCGAGCGCGTCGCCGCAACCGGCAGCTACTTTCTCAAGGGCCACCTCCTCCGCGAGACTGGCCTCTAGTTGATGCTTTCCTCCCTCATCGGCGCTTGCCTATCCAGCCGCTGGCTCATCATGGTTGCCCTCGCAATCATTTCCGGCGCAGGCGTTTACACCGCCGTCAACCTGCAAGTCGACGCTTTCCCCGACCTCACCAACAACCAGATCACCGTCATCACCGAGGCCGGGCCCATGGCACCGGATGAAGTCGAACGCCTCGTCAGCTACCCGATCGAAACCTCTCTGATGGGCGTCCCGAAGATGAAAGAGTTGCGCTCGATCTCAAAGCTCGGCGTGTCTCTTGTCACCGTCGTACTCGACGACAGCGTCGATCTCTACTTC
>JBKJSR010000352.1:0-6874 GCA_046594355.1 Bryobacter sp. | reverse complement strand
GAATCTTCGTTGCCATATTGGGGCTGCTGATTCTCGCAGGCGTCGGCTGGCGCACCCTCAGCTAGCCCGGAGCTCGACCTGCTTTAGGCTATAAAGCGGCAGTGCCAAGAGAAGTTCCCGACGATCCCGTGGCCGGGTATTTGTCCAAGATACTTATAGATTGTAAGCACTCGCGCCCAGGCTTAGCGCGCTAAGGAGTAGCCTGCGGTGCCGGAGGCGGGCTCTTGCGCAGCTCCTCAAAATAACGCTGCACGTAGTTCTGAAAAATGAGCGGTACTTCGTCCCGATGGATCACCCCGGCGCTATCCGTATGGGCAGCCGTCTTGTCCGTGTAACCCGTCTTGAGCGCCTGCGACTTCGAACTCGAAACCTCGATCATGATCTCACCTTGCAGGTTCTGCGCGCGTTTCCCGAAAACTTCGCTAATCTTTCCCATCGCCTTTTGCTGCTCGGCAATTTGTATGTCCTTCGATCCATCCTGCTTGCCGGTGCCTGACTTATTGTCCCCGTTCGATGGCTGATTCGACTTGTCGCCGCCCTTAGCCTGCTGGTTGGGACTCTTTTCATTACCCTCCCCCTGCTGCTGGCCATTCGGGTCGTTTTGCTGCTGTCCGCCGGCTTGCTCCTTGCCTTGCGACTGCTGTCCCTTGTTAGACTGTTGCTGCTGCCCCTTGCCCTGCTGGCTATCCTTCTTGTTATTCTGCGACTGCTGCTGTTCGCCTTGCGACTTATCCTGCGACTTCATCTTGTTCATCATATTCGCCATCGCGTCTTTGAACTTGTCCATCAGCGAACTCTTGTCGCCTTGCTGGTCGCCTGACTTTTGCTGGGCGGCAGACTTCTTATCGGCTCCGTCGCTCTTCTTATCGCCGTCTTTGTCCCCCGCATCGCCCTGCTGATTCTTGTCACCGCCACCGGCGGAGTCGCCCTTCTCGGCTCCCTCCATCTTTTCGCCTTCTTCCGACGGCGACATCGACTGTTGAAACTGTCCGGGCTTCTGGCCGCCCTCTGCGGATTCGGTGGAACTCGAAGATTCCGTACTCAGTTCCTGCCCTTTTTCAAGCCCCTTTTCCTCGGCGCGCTGCTGTGAAGTTTCGGTCAGTCCAAATCCCTCCATCGGCGACCCATCGGGATTCTTCTGATTCGCTTTTGCAACCTGCCTTGGCTTCTCGCCAGAGGCGAATAACTGATACAGGCCGGGAGCAATCGGCTGGCCGAGATCCAGACTCGACTGAAAGGCATAACGAAAGACCAGCAGGCTCAAAGCGACAACCGCAAGACCGGCGGCGCGAGCCCAGCCGGATGGCATATGAAAAGGCACGGCTAAAGCGGCGGAGACACTGCGGGCCTCGTTGTCCGCAGTGGCAATGAGCGACTCGCTCAGCCTTGTAACCGGCTGCCCGAGAAAATGGTGCGCCGAGGAGAAAAGATCATGGGTGCGCAAACGCTGATCGAGGATCTGGGCAGACTGATAAGAGCCGGGCAGCTTGTTCCAGACCCGGTAAACAAGGTACCCGAATGAAACCGCGCCGAGCAGCAGCGGCCAGTACCAGTTGAGGACCTGTGTACCGAGAATGAGCAAGAGAACAAGTCCGCCGGCACCGATAGACAGGGCGGCCAGGGCCTGTGAAGATAAAGTCTGAAGGTGGAGCCGGCGGCGTGTGCGCTCAATCAGGGATTTGACTGAAGAAGCTTCGATAGGAACCGCCATAACTGTCCTTATTATGTCAGAACCCGGCTAGAGCGGGCCTGTTTCAACCACGGCCTGTTCAAACCCTTCGAGATTGTCGGCAAAAAAATGATCTTTCGCCTCGATCCACTTCACTTCCTTCGGCTCGGGCAGAGTAGCGAAAAAAGCCTCGAAATCGGGACGTGGGCCGTGCTCGTCGTTCGTCGAGTGCAGGAACACCTTGGGGATCGTGATCTCGTGAATATAACCACGATCCAGGTACGTGGTGGGGTATCCGATCGGAATCACCTTGGTCGCTTGCGGATAATCGACGGCAAGCTTCATCGCGATGCGTGAACCAAAGCTGAATCCTGCGATCGCAAAGGGCAGCTCCGGATAACGGGCGCGGAGAAAAGCAAGACAGGCCCGGCCATCTTCAATCTCCCCGACTCCGTTGTCGTAGACGCCCTCGCTTAGATTGACCCCGCGATAGTGAAAGCGCAACACAACCGCCCCGGCCTTGCGCAAACCACGCGCAGTCCGGTGTACCACTTTCGTGTGCATGGTGCCGCCGTGCTGCGGGTGCGGATGGCAAACCAGTACGGAGGAAATCGGGTCTCGATCTTCGGGCTCTTCGAGCAGCGCCTCGAGCATACCTGCAGGCCCATCAATGCGCAACGATTCTATCTTGCGGGGCATCGGGCTAGCGGTAGTTGGTGAACTGCAGATCCACTTCGAAATCGGCACCCCGCAGCAGCGCGATCACTTGCTGCAAAAGGTCGCGGTCTTTGCTGACCACACGCACATAGTCGCCCATGATCGAGGGAGTCACTTTGAGCTTCGAGTCCTTAATCAGCTTCACCACTTCTTTCGCATTTTCAGTGGCGAGACCCTGCTTCAGTTTTACTTCCTGCCGCACGCTAGAGCCGGAGGCCGGCTGAACCACCCCGTAGTCGAGATTACGAATTGGAACCCCGCGCTTCAGCAGCTTCGACTGCAAAATGTCGATCACCGCCTTCAGCTTGTAATCGTCCTCCGAGGCGAGAACGATCTTGAGATCCTTCTCATTGAGCTCGATCGAAGACTTGGAGTCCTTCAGATCGTAGCGTCCGATGACTTCCTTCATTGCCTGGGAGATGGCATTCACCACCTCTGGCATTTCAATCTTTGAGACGACGTCGAATGAATTGTCGCTTGCCATAAATTAATGACCGAGCGCGATCAAAACTCGCTCGGTAACCTCCTTGATGATCGCGGGCATGCTTGCTTCGAGCGCAAGCGTTACAGCGGCTCGTATGCGCTCCGGGTCGACTTCAGGCTTTGCCACGCCTTGGCGCGGCAATTTGGGATAAGAAATTGGGGTTGCCTGTATTTCGACTTCGGCGGCAAATAGCCCGCGTGAATATTGGGCGGCCTCGGCGAGGGGACGTATAGTCGAGAGGACTTCCGTTGCCTCAAAAGGCTTCTTAATGATTGCATCACATCCCGCGTCGCGGGCTTGCGCCTCGTTAAAAGGCTCGAGAATACCAGCGGTGAGAACCACGCGTATCGCCTGGTGCCGCGGATTCGTCTTGATCCAGTGACAGATTTCAATACCAGACCGGTTGGGCAGAAAAACGTCGGCGATCACCACATCGGGAATAAAGCGATCCAGCACCGGGTAAACATCTAGGCCATCGGCTGCAAGCTCGACATCAAAGCCTTCTTCGCGCAGGATACGGGCACCGATGCGCTGGGCGTGCGGGCTGTCGTCGGCCAGAAGGACGCGAGCGATCAATTCTTCTTCTTTTTCGGTTCCTTCGGCTTCTTCACTTTTTTAGCTTCGACGGGAGTGCCCTTGGCGATAATCGGCGCGTTCGCCTCGGCCGCTGCCTGAGCCTGCGCGGGAGGAACTTCGGCGGCCGGAGTTTCACCTGCGGGAGTTGCCGGCTTGTTCAAGCGGGCATCGGGATTGTTGTCGAGCGTCGCACTATTGCCAACCGTTGAGACTGTGACATCGGTAGTACCTGCGGTGGCGTCCACCGGAATCGGAATATTGACCGGGATCGTAGGCCGAACCGGTGCCATCGAAGGCGTACCCGACTTGGCAGCCAGACGAACATCGGGGCCGCCCTTGAGAATACTCGTCACCGGGGCCAGCAGGCCCGCCTTGGTGATATTTTCCGCTTCGTACTTCATACGGGCAACGGCTGCGGGGTCGGCATCGGGAACGGCGAGTTCCATTTCCAGCAGTCTCTTCTTGGCTTCATCGGCGTAGGCGCTCAGCGGGTAGTCGCGAACGACGCGTGCAAATGCCTTGCCAGAGCGGTCCTTAAACCGGGCACCCATCTTGTTGAAAGCATCGCCCGTCTTGTACAGCGCTTCATCCGCACGGGAATAAAGCGGATACTGGTCCGAAACTGCTTGCAGCCGGTTGGAGCTCGAAGCCCAGGACTGTTTCTTGTAGTAGAAATCGCCGACAAGCATTTCGCCTTCAGCGAGCGCTTCCTGAATGTTGCGGATCATCTGGCTCACCCGAGGAGCGAACTTCGAATTCGGAAACTGTATAAGGAGCTGGCGGCACTCGTCCTCGGCCCGTAGAGCATGGTTGTTGTCGCGGTCCGCCTTCTCCATCTGCTTGTAATGGATCATGCAAACCTTCTCTTGCGATTCGGCTGCTTCTTCCATCGTGGGGTAGAAAAGGATGAAGTCCTTGTACTCGGCCTCTGCCTGGGCAAGCCCATTCGATCCGCCTTCGCGGAACCAGCTATCGGCAATGGCAAGCTTCGCTTTGGCGAGAAATTCGCTGGTGTCGTAAGTGTTAATCAGGGTCTGTAGCGTCAGCCGGGCGACTTCGAAGCGGCCGCGCTCGATGTCGCCGACGGCCTTATCGTAAAGGACCTTATCGGGTTGCTGGGTGTCTTTGGTGATTGGGTTTTCGTATTTGCGCTTCCGGCAACCCGTTGAAAGGGCCAGAAGGACTGAGAGCAACACCAAACCGCTCAGGCGAACAAAGTAAAAAGAACGCATCGATATACCTCTAGTAGTTTAACTCGGGAGACGGCCATTAAGCGAGGAGTTGGCGGGCAGAAACGGCGAGTGCGTGCAATTCTTGCACGGCTGTGGCCGGAGATTCACTGCGGAAGACCGACGTTCCGGCGACGAACCAGTCGCACCCGGCTTCGGAAATTTCAGCAATGTTCGAATGGTCGACTCCTCCATCGATTTCAATGACATAGCGCAGATTGCGCTGGCGGCGGATCTGATCCAGTTGACGCACTTTGTGCAGTGCGGAGGGAATGAATTTTTGTCCGCCATAGCCTGGGTTGACACTCATTACCAGCACGAAGTCTGCCAAAGCTAAAACATCGTCGAGTGTATGAACGGGAGTGGCCGGATTGAGCGCCACCCCGGCTTTGGCCCCGGTCGACTGGATCAGCGATAGAGTCCGGTGGAGATGCGGACTCGCTTCCTGATGCACTGAGATGGAATCGGCACCGGCGGCGCGAAATGCTTCGACATAGCGCTCCGGCTCCACAATCATCAGGTGGACGTCGATCAGACAGGAGCTGATCTTGCGGACAGCCTCCAACACTGGGAGCCCCATCGAGATGCTCGGCACAAAACGCCCGTCCATGACATCGAAGTGGAGTATACCCGCGCCACCAGCCTCAACTTTCGCTATTTCTTTGCCTAGCTTGCTGAAGTCTGCGGCGAGCAGGCTCGGCAGAATCTGGATGTCGTGACTCATGTGTTTTTTTGAATGACTGCCGTAAAGAATCCGTCGCCGGGGTCCGTGCCGGGGATCCGCCGATGCATCGCAATCGGGGCATCCCCAAAAACGGCGCGAATCACATCTTCATTCTCTTCAATTTCAAGCGAGCAGGTCGAGTAAACTAGCGTACCGCCGGGGGCAAGAGCGTCCATCGCATTTTTCACAATCTGTACCTGCCGCTCTTGCTGGCGGGTGAAGTCTTCCGGGGTGAGCCGCCATTTGATTTCTGGATTCCGGCCCAGGGTGCCAGTTCCGGAACAAGGGGCATCGGCGAGAATTCGATCGAATTTCTGCTTGAAGGGCAGCGGCAAGGCAGCGTCGAGCTGGACGAGTGGAACGCCAATTTGTTGCAGCGGTAGCAGGCGCTTGAAGCTGCGGTCGCATGCAATGGCCTTGATCTCCGTCTCCAGCGCCTGACGGGTTTTGTTCCCGGGCGCGGCGCAGAGATCGAGAAAAGTCTGGCCGGCTTTGAGGCCGAGCAGGGGAACAATGGTCTGTGCCCCGGAGTCCATGCGGAATCCAGCGCGGTTCACTTTCTCGGGCGGCTGCAGTGCCGCAAGCGCGATCGACCGCGTCTGCTTGGCACCGAATTGTTTCAGCCACTTGGCATAGAGCCATTGCGGCAGGCAAAGCTCCGTGGGCGGATCGGGAAAGCGCAGCTCCTTCTTGTGTACCTTTCGCAGCACGGCGTTCACGAGGCCGGCGGCGGCGCGCTTGGAAGAGCGCTTGGCCAGCTCAACCGCTTCCATCACAGCCGCATGGGGAGGAATCCGCGAGAGGTAGCGAAGTTGGTAAAGTCCCATGCGCAGCAGGATCGCCGTGGGTTCGTCAACGGTGAGAATCTGCCGTCCGGAGAAGTGCTGCGCGAGCCAGTCGAGCTGGTTTTGATGGCGAAGTACACCGTAAACAATTTCGTGTGCAAGAGCCGCATCGCGAACGGCCAAGGGCTTGGCGAGGTCGAAAAGAAGCGCGTCGGAGTGGCCGCCTCCATGCACGCGGCGCAGTACTTCAAAGGCGACGCGGCGGGCGGGGGAAATCATTGCCATCTAAATCTGAGATTAGCAGCAAGGGTGCTTTCCAGGTCCAAAATGCAGCCTTTCTAATGTAAATCTCCGCATCACCCTTAAGCCTGGATCCGGCAGTTGCCTTGGTCCAAACACGTCCAAAGGTCGGCAACATGGGCATTACTCGAACCAATTGACTAAGGAAAAGCAAAGACCTTAGCCCCTAAGCTACCTATTTTGCATGGATTGCCAAAGATACACGCTTCGACCCTAAGGCAGGTTGACGATTCGGACGATCCCCTAATACGGATCGATTCCGCAGAAGGACAATGTCGGCTTAATGTACAGATCGAAATGAATGCTACTACTGCGAAATCCGGCCTGCTCAGTGATGCGGTGCAGGCAATCCGCCTTGGACAAAAAAGGCTGGCGAGGGAGATCCTCGCC
>JBKJSR010000329.1:0-8904 GCA_046594355.1 Bryobacter sp. | reverse complement strand
CAATTCACCCCCGCGTTCATACAGGTCCAACTGCCCAAATAGCAGCGCCGGAAGCCAACAAAGCGACACCAACCGCATCGCCCAATATTCTAGCGCGGCAAAATCGACTAAACCCTGATAAACATTGATCAAAATGCTAAAATAATTGATTGGCAAACGATACGGAAAACCCACAGGGTCCAGGCGGCAAAGATCCGGGCGGCAATGACCCCGCAACCCAGCTCCCATTAGGCGAAAATCCAAAAAATCACATCCCGGTAAATATCGAGGATGAGATGAAGCGTTCCTACCTCGATTACGCCATGAGCGTAATCATTGGGCGCGCTCTCCCCGACGTGCGCGACGGCCTCAAACCCGTCCACCGCCGCATCCTATTTTCCATGAGCGAAATGGGCCTCCAGTGGAATCGCCCCCCCCGCAAATGCGCCCGCGTCTGCGGTGACGTGCTCGGTAAATACCACCCCCATGGCGAAGGCTCCGTCTACGACGCACTGGTCCGCATGGCGCAACCCTTCTCCCTCCGCTACCCGCTCATCAATGGTCAGGGCAATTTCGGCTCCGTCGACGGAGACCCGCCCGCCGCCATGCGTTACACCGAAGCGCGCCTCTCCAAAATCGCCAGTTCCATGATGGAGGATATCGACAAGGAAACCGTCGATTTCAAGCCCAATTTCGACGACTCCGAAATGGAGCCCGAGTTCCTCCCCACTGTCGTCCCCAACCTCTTGATCAATGGCTCCGGTGGCATCGCCGTCGGCATGGCCACCAACATCCCGCCTCACAACCTCACCGAGGTCGTCAACGGACTCATCGCCATCGTCGAAAACCCCAAGATGACCCTCGCCGAGATGCTCCCCATCATCACCGGCCCGGACTTCCCCACCGGTGGCCTCATCCTCGGCCGCGCCGGTATCGTCGATTGCTACACCCGTGGTCGCGGCTCCATCAAAATGCGCGCCAAGGCCTTCACCGAAAAGCTTGGTAAGGACCGCGAGAGCATCATCATCACCGAGATCCCCTATCAGGTGAACAAGGCGAAGCTCATCACCGACATCGCCGCCCTCGTCAACGAAAAGAAAATCGACGGCATCTCCGACGTCCGCGACGAAAGCGATCGCGACGGCATGCGCATCGTCCTCGAACTCAAGCGCGGAGAACACCACGAGGTAGTCCTCAACCAGCTCTACAAGCTCACCCAGATGCAGACCAACTTCGGTGCCATCATGCTCGCCGTCGTCAATGGTCAGCCCCGCGAACTCAAACTTCTCGAAATCCTCAAGCTCTTCGTCGAGCACCGCAAAGAAGTCGTGCGCCGCCGCACCGACTTCCTCCTGCGCAAAGCCCGCGATCGCGAACACATCCTCGTCGGATTTAAGAAGGCCCTCGACAACCTCGATCTCCTCATCGAACTCATCCGCGTCGCCAAGAGCCCGCGCGAAGCTCGCGATTCGCTGATTACCGAATTCGAATTCACCGAGCGCCAGGCCCAGGCCATCATCGAGCTGCAACTCCAGCGCCTCACCGGCATGGAACAGCAGAAGATCCTCGATGAACTCGAAGAAATCCAGCGCCGCATCTCCGAATACCTCGAAATCCTCGGCAGTGAATCTGTGCTCAAGAAAGTCATCACCAAGGAATTCCAGGACGTCATTGAGGACTTCGGCGACGAGCGCCGCACTCTGATCGTCGAAGATTCAGGCGACATCGACATTGAAGACCTCGTCCAGGTCGAAGACATGGCCGTCACCGTTTCGCGCGGCGGCTATCTCAAGCGCACCAGCGTCGATACCTATCGCCGCCAGACCCGTGGCGGCAAGGGCCGCATTGGCATGGGCACCCGCGCCGAGGATGTAGTCGAACACCTCATCATCGCCTCCACCCACGACTACCTCTTGATCTTCACTTCCAAGGGCCGTGTTTACTGGCTCAAGGTCTACAACATCCCCGATGCCGGCACCGTCAGCAAGGGCAAGAATATCAATGGCCTGATCACTCTCCAGCCCGATGAGGAGGTCAAGGCCTTCCTGCCCGTCCGCTACTTCACCGCCGACAAATTCATCGTCATGGTCACCAAGTACGGCATCATCAAACGCACCGAACTTACCGATTTCGATAACCCCATGGCCCGCGGCATCATCGCCTGCACCCTCGACGAAAAGGATGAACTGATCTCGGCCAAGATCTCCAACGGCAAGAATCAGATCTTCCTCGCCTCCCTCGAAGGCATGGCCGTCCGCTTCGACGAAGAAGAAGTCCGCTCGATGGGCCGCCAGGCCCGTGGCGTCATCGCGATGAAGCTCGAAAAAGACGACTATCTCATCTCCGCCGAAGTAGTCGACGAATCCGCCCTCATGCTCGCTATTTCCGAGAACGGCATGGGCAAGCGCACCAAGCTCACCGACTACCGCCACTCCGGTCGCGCCGTCAAGGGCGTCATCAACATGAAGGTCACCAAGAAGACGGGCAAGGTGGTCGCCACCATGCCCGTCAACGAAGATTCCGACGTCATGATCATCACCAAGGATGGCCAGATCATCCGCATTGAGGCAGCTAAAATCCGCCAGAGCGGACGCAGCGCCCAAGGCGTCAAGCTCGTCGATATCGCCGACGGCGACAAGGTCGCTAGCGCCGGCGTGATCCCCGAATCGGACGAACCCGTCGAAGACACCGCGCAAGGCAGTCTGCTTCCGGAGTAAGGGGTAAGTAGTTCCATGCTTCATACTTTTCTCATCCTGGGGGCGTCCGTGCTTTACGCGCAGATGCCCCCGGTCGTTGACCCCAAAAACATCTATTCCGAAACCACGGTCGGCAAGTTCAAGCCGGGCATCCAGCGTTACCCCTCGCTCATCTACATCCCCCACACGCGCGACAACACCGTGTGGGTCTACGATCCCGCCAAGAAGCAGATCATCGAAAAGTTCAGCGTCGGCAAGGGAAAGAATGTCGAACCGCAACACGTCGTGCCCTCCTGGGACATGACCCGCATCTTCGCCACCAACGACCTCAACAACACCCTCGCCGAGATCGACCCGATGACCGGCAAGCTCATGAAGATCCACAAGGTCGACGACCCCTACAACATGTACTACACCCCCGACGGCAAGTACATGGTCGTCATGGCGGAACGCATGCGCCGCATCGACCTCCGCGATCCCCAAACCCTCAAGCTCATCAAGTCCATTCACGTCCCTTGCAAAGGCGTCAACCACGCCGACTATTCCGGCGACGGGCGCTACTTGATCGCCTCCTGTGAATTCTCTAGCGAACTCATCAAGGTCGACATGGTCAAGTTCGAAGTGATCGGCGCGATCAAATTGCAGGCTGGCGCAATGCCCCAGGACACCCGCGTCGCCCCCGACGGCAGGACCTTCTTCGTCGCCGACATGATGACCCACGGCATGCACGTCATTGACGGCGATACCTTCAAGAAAATCGACTTCATGCCCACCGGCAAAGGCTGCCACGGCCTCTATCCCAGCCGCGACACCAAACAGCTCTACATCACCAATCGTGGCGAAGGCACCGTGTCCATCATGGACTTCGCAACCCGCAAACTTGTCGGTCGCTGGACCATCCCCGGCGGCGGCTCTCCCGACATGGGCGGAGTTTCCGCCGACGGCAGGATATTCTGGGTCTCCGGCCGCTACCACCACGAGATCTACGGCTTCGATACAACAACCGGCAAACTCACCGATCGCATCAAGGTAGGCAACGGCCCCCACGGCCTCTGCATCTTCCCGCAACCCGGCCGCTACTCCCTCGGCCACACCGGCAACTACCGCTAACCGCATCCGGTTATACCTCGCGAATCAATCGCTCCTTCCCATCCAAAGCGGCAGCGCTGCTCGCCTCGATCATTCTTTTGGTCCCGGTATTTGCTCAATCCCCGGCCAAGCCGCAATCACTTGTGTCAAGCGCATTTGAAATCTCCAGCACCCCCGTCGTTGAGGCGATCGAATTCAAAGACCTCTCTCTGGACATCCAAAAGCTGCTTCACTATCGAATTGGAGTTCGCGTGGGTGACAAACTCACGATCGGCGCTCGAAGCAGGATCGGTCGTGAGCTTGGCAAGATTCAAAACAACAGGACCTTCACCTATAAACCCGGCTCCGCGTTAGCTAAGGCCAGGTGAATCATCAGCGCCAATTGCTGAGCGCTTCGCTTCCGCGTCGCCCGGGCGAACGCGCTTTCTCGAACCAGCACAATCGTCAGCGTCGCATCGCATAACCAGGCGTTCTTCGCTCTTCCGAGCCCCAGATACCTAATCGCTATCCTGACCCCTCAGATCTCTCCTCATCGCCTTGTGAATCACTTTCGTCCGCTTCTTCGCGGCCAGCGCCGCATCTAGATTTACCTGCCGCTCCGCAAGCGCCACTTCCTTCTTCAACTTCAGATACGCCGCCAGGCGCGCCCCATCGACAACTCCCGCAACGGCACACCCCGGCTCCCCCTCATGACCGCAGTCCCGAAACCGGCAGGCTTCCGCCGCCAGATCCACATCGTCAAACACCTCCTGCACCGCCTCTACGCCACTCACCAACTGCAACTCACGGATGCCCGGCAAATCCATCAGCAACCAGCCCTGCGGCAACAGAAACAACTCGCGCGACGAAGTCGTGTGCATGCCCCGGCTATCATGCGCTCTCACCTCCTGCGTCGCTTGCCGCTCTACGCCTAACAACCGGTTCAGCATCGTCGATTTCCCCACCCCCGAAGATCCCGCCAGCGCCGCCGTCTCACCTACACTCACATACGCCTGCAAATCCTCCACTCCCCATCCCGCCTTCGCACTCATCGACACCACCGGACACCCCCCCGCCAGCTCCGTCGCTGCCCTCACTACCTGCGATGGGTCCGCGTGCAGATCCGCCTTATTCAACACAAGCACAGGCCGCACCCCACCCTCCCGCGCCAGCATCAGATATCTTTCGAGCCGCCGCGGATTGAAATCATGATCCATTCCCGCCACCACAAACAGTACATCCAGGTTCGCCGCCAGCACCTGCTCTGCCATCCCCTTACCCGGCTGCCTCCGAATGATCGCTGTGTCCCGCTTAAGCACCGCCTCGACCGAACCACCCGGTCGCAACACCACCCAGTCCCCGGTAGTCGGCCACAATCCATCCCCTTCACGCATCCGCCCGCTCGGTGCCACTTCCACTTCGCCTGCTTCAGTCCACACCACATAACGTTCCCGATGCGTCAAGGCCACACGTCCAGCCACACAATCGGGATAAGAATTAAGTTGCCGCGCGAACGATTCGCGCCAGCCTATCGAATTGAGATTCATTTTAGTTTTGCCTATTCTCGTGATAATCCTCACGCTCGGGATCAACGGCGTTTGATGGTCTTGCTGGCCGAAAATTTAGGCAAGTTCAGGCAGAGGCGTTACTATCTCCAAAATTAGCACGCGAGACGCTCCTATAATGAGGACATGGGAACGCTAGTAGCCATTCAAGGTTTTGACAAGAAACTCGACCCCGCTCAACTCCTCCTCAAAGAAGAGCACCTCGTCACCATCCTCCGTGATATGCAGCGCGTCCTCATCGCTTATTCCGGTGGCACCGACTCGGCTTATCTTGCCTGGGCTGCTAAAAAAGCCCTCGGCGACAATGCCATCGCCATCACGGCCGATTCCCCCTCCATCCCCGATTCCCATAAGCGCGATGCCGTCGATTTCGCCATCGCTCACGGCATCCTCCACGAGATGATCCCTACCAGCGAATTCGAAAACCCCGCTTACGTCGCGAACAACCCCGACCGCTGCTTCCACTGCAAGGATGAGCTCTTCCGCGTCATGGACAATATCGCTACCGATCGCGGCTTCGATCACATCGTCTACGGCGTCAACGTCGACGACCTCGGCGATTACCGCCCCGGCCAGAGCGCCGCAAAAATCCATCAGGTGAAATCCCCGTTAGTCGATGCAGGCCTCACGAAGGCCGAAATCAGGGAACTCTCAAAGCTTGCTCAACTCGAAACCTGGGATCGCCCCGCAGCCGCTTGCCTCTCTTCCCGCATTCCATACGGTACTAAAGTAACTCCCGAACGAATCAAGGTGATAGAACAGGGCGAGGAAGCCATAAAAGCCTTAGGCTTCTGTCAGTTCCGGGTACGGTACCACGATAATTTGGTCCGCATCGAAATTGACCCCAGCGAACTCGAAAAAGCCCTGAATCTAAGGTGCGCGGCGGAGCTAACATCCATCTTTAAGTCCCTTGGATTTCACTATGTTACCCTCGACCTCGAAGGTTACCGGCAAGGCTCTTTGAATGCGGTCCTTAGAGACAAAATTCAGTAAATTCTGCTCCGTCACCTAGAGTGTTCTGCGGATTTGTATAGAACTCAAGTAACGTTACTCTCGTTCATGTGGTGCCACTGCACTACGAAATTCGAGAGGAGACAATATTACAATGAAAAAGCTTAAGAATCTGGTGTGGAACCTCCGCATCATCAAAGACACCAAGGGCCAGGACCTGATTGAATACGCGTTGATGGCCGGTTTCGTGGCAGTAGCCGCCGGTGCCATCATGCCTGGCGTTTCCGCCAGCATCAGCACGATTTTCGGCAAGGTTGCCAGCGTAACCACGTTAGCTGCTGCTTCCTAGTCGCATCCAAAACAACCAAATCAAAAGAAGATGGCCGAGATCACTCTCCGGCCATCTTCTTTTTTTGTTCGAATCGGCATGCACGTCTAGCCTCACCCTGCTGCCATTAACTCCTAATGGGAATTGAACGATTGCGCAGATACCCACCGGGTGAGTGGCCCGAAGCGCCAGGAACAATAGACTTGGGCCGTTGGACCTGTTTGGGCCAAGTCAACTGCCGGATTTGGATTCAGTAACTGGCATTAAAAAGTGAATTCGGTGTTTTAATCTGTCCTTCTAAGCCGTTTTACGGATTGGTGCAGAACTTAGGGGCTGTCTAGAAATAACCGTGTCAGTTGTCAAGGTCGCCGGGGATGCAGTTCATAGTTCCATTCTCCATGGAACGGATCTCGCGTGAGGTTGAGGCGTTCGATTTCTTGATCGGAGACTTTGACGCCTTTGGCATAGGTGCGGGTATCCAACTCGGAAAGGACCTTCAGTCCAGTCTTTGTCCGGGTTGCGGCAATCAGGCTCACCATGACTTCGAAACTGACGAGTGGCTTTCCACGCCAGTTTTGGGTGATGCGGGAAAAGAGCCGATGCTCGATCTTATTCCACTTGCTGGTGCCCGGTGGAAAGTGGCACACAGCGATGCTCAGGCCGACTTCATCAGCAAACTTTTGCAGTTCCAATTTCCAAAGCCGCACACGTGAGCCGTTGCTGCCTCCGCCATCAGCGGTAATCAGCAAGCTGGTCGTGTTTGGGTACGCATGCTGGCCCATCTGCCGCCACCATCGGCGAATGCTCTCAACGGCGAACTCGGCGGTGTCGTGGTCGACACCGACACTCACCCAACCGGTGTTGAGGCCGATATCGTAGATACCGTAGGGATTTGCTCTGCCGAGTTCCGGAATCAGAAAATCGTGAACTCGGACCTTCTCGGGATTTCCCTTCGGGCGCAGTTCCTTGCCTCCGTTCTTGAAATCGCCAATCAATTCCTTCTTTTTCGTGTCGACTGAGATGACCGGTGCTTTCTCGCTCAGATAGCGTTTCACCTTGCTGTTGACGAATTCGAACTGTGCATTCCGGTCCGGATGGCTCGCGCCTTCCCTGGTTTTGCTATTGGCCTGCAAGCTGTACTCCAACTCATGGAGTAAATCCGCCACCACCTGGTGGCTAACCACATGTCCTTTGCTCTTGAGTTCCGCTTCCAGATTTCGAACACTGCGGCAGGTCCATCGTAAAGGTGACTCCGGATCGCCACGTGTCGTTGATTCCAAGAGTTCCTCAAGGTCGCTCTTTAACGAAGGGTCCAACACCTCCGCTTTCTTCCTGCCACCCCCGGAACGTCGAATCCGCCGCTCGGGCAAGACTGCCGATTCCTTCAACTCTGCCATGCCTTGCCGGATCACCTGCCGCGAGACCCCGGTTGCCTTGGATACAGCCGAAATGCCCCTTGGGCCTATCGCCTCACTCTCGGCAGCCACCAGCAGACGGCGCGATCGCTCGTCCAACACACCTCGCAGCCTCTTAAAGCGTTCTGTGATTCCGACCAGCATCTCCATGCTGACCAGCATACCTCAAAACATTCTTATATGGTAATGTTATTTCTAGACACTCCCTTATTTCGTGACAAGCTCTAAACATCAACACAACGTATATCTAAAAGAGGAGCTTCGCCCCAAAAGTAACCTGGCGCTGGCCGTGGCCTTTCTCTGCCGTCACAGTGCCAAAGGCGGTGGAAACGGGGTTCGTGTTAGGCGCAGCAAACTGAATGTGATTGGCGGTGTTATAGGTCTCAAAGCGGAACTGTGCCGTGATTCGTTCGGTGACCTTAACGTTCTTGAACATGGAAGCGTCGAGGTTGTTGATGCCGTCGGCGCGGACGCCGGTGAAGCGAGTGGACAGGGTTTGGAGGTTGTTGCCAAGGGCTTTAGCGGGGTCGCGCTCAAAGCCTGCGTCGATGTTAAACCAGCGGGTTGGGAAGCGCTGGTTGGCGGGATAGGCGATGTCGGCGAGATTACCGCGAAAGGCGATGTTGCCGAAACCAAGGGCTTCGCCGGATTGGCCCTCGTACCAAGCCTGGAGCTGCCAGCCAGTGGCGAAAAGGTCAACCAAACGGTTGCGGCTCTTCTTGAAAGGGAGTTCCCAGATGCCGGAAAGGGTAAGGCGCTGGGGAAAATCGAGGTCGGAGATGACGTGTTCCGGACGCGGGTCGGTGGCATTAAGATAGGCGGTGGCTTCCATGAACTTGGACCATGTGTAGGCCATCTGGACCGTAAATCCGTGGGACATGCGTTTCTGGTAGCTGACCTGG
>JBKJSR010000305.1:0-5250 GCA_046594355.1 Bryobacter sp. | reverse complement strand
GGGAGTTCGTTCCGCTGAGGACTTCGTCTATTAGAAAAAGAACGGGGACGCTGGAAGAAGCTTTTTGCATGATGTCGCGGAGACGGAGAATTTCGGCGTAGAAACGCGAGGTGTTGGCGGCGAGGGAATCGTGGGTCTGGATCGAAGCGCCGACAGCCAGGGGGCTCATCGTGAGGGTTTTTGCGAATACGGGAGCCCCGGCCTGAGCGAGAACCGCATTGATGCCGAGGGTCCGCATGAGCGTGCTCTTGCCCGACATGTTCGAACCGCTCACGACGAGGATGCGCAGCTCGCGATCGAGCCGGATGTCGTTTGCGACGGCTTGCTCCCGGGGCATGAGCGGATGCGTGAGCTGGGCGGCTTCAAAGTGCGGGCCGTGATCGAGCATAGTCGGGAAGACGCTGGCAGGGTTTTCGTAATGGTAGCCGGCGAGGGAACTGAGGGCTTCCATTTCACCGACAGCTTCGATCCAGACGCGCATCACTTTGCCGGAATGGGCTCGCCAGTCTTCGAGGGCAAAGGAGAGGTGCAAGTCCCAGAGGACGAGCGGCCCGAGGAGGCGCACGAGGAAGTGGTCGCGGGAATCGACAAAATCCATCCAGCGCTGGAGTTGAGCGATCAGACGGGAAGGCGGGAGCCGGTCGACATCGAGATGGGCGCGCAGTTGGGAGAGGCGGGGCGAATGGAATTGCTCCGCTTCAATGCGGGCAAGGACTTCAGAGAGGAGGCCGACTTCGTGGGCGGCACCTTCGGCGTTACTCAGAACGTGCTTGATTTCTTCGCGATAGCGCCAGAGGATTCCACCACAAACGAGCGCCATGCTGAGGTAGCCGATGCGGAGCCAGGGAAGTTCAGCGCCCAAGATGTCGGCGATGAGGGCGCAAGCGGCTGCGGCACCGAAGAGGGAGGCGATGCGGAAGAGGGTACGCGGAACTTTCTGGAATGTAGCTGGAGCTTCGGCCCAAGCCGAGAGCGCGGCGGCGCGGAGCTGACGCTGCTTCCCCGCCCCAAGGACGGCGAGATCTTCGCGCAGGTTTAGATTGGGCGTGAGTTCCTGAACTGCCTGTTGGCGCAGTGTTATTGTTTCGCTGGGAGCGGGGTTGAGGAGCCAATGCGCCAGGGTTTGCTCGCCGGTGCGGGTGCGGGCCTGGCAGAGGAGCTCGAAGAGGGAGCCGCGACCGAAGAGGTCGAGGTCGCGGGCGTAGAGGTGTTCTTCGGGAAGATGCTGGTCGCCTGAGTTGCCGGTACCGATCCATTTGCCGTTGAGACGGGCGATGGATTGTTCGTAGAAAGATGCGGCGCGCTCGAGTCGTTGTTGGGCGGTTGTAAGTGACTGGATGCGGATGCCGATCCCGAAAAAGATCAGAACGATTGCAGCCAGGCCCCACCAGTTGGTCCAGTAGATGCAAGCCAAGGCGGCGATCACGACGATGAGGCGAATGTTGCCGAGTCGGGCGGACGATTGATCGGAGCTTGCCAGGGAGCTTCGGCGTGCCGTAAGCCGCATTTCGTATTCTTCTGCAGCCATGTTTCGATTGTCCCATTGAGGCGTGGCTGCTGATGGATTTATCGTAGTGTTCTGCGCCCTTGAAGTAAGGAACGCTGGGTGAGGCGTCATTGGGGCTTCGGTCCACTCAGCCTGGAATCCGCAGTTGGGCGATGTGATCTCCGGGCAGCCGTTGATTCCAGGCGGCAATTTGACTGCTCTGCGGTTAGCCAACGGGTGGGTGGCCTCGCAGCGCCGGGAGTTTTATTTCGGGCCTCTGGACGTGTTTGGGGCAGTGCGACGTGCGGAAGTAGATTTCAATGCCGCAGAGTTAGGGTGCGGAAATAGCTGGAGTGATGGCGACCATTCCTGGGCTGGTTCGGTGCCGCCGGGCATTGCGAGAAAGGGCTCGATGGGCGGCGCTTCTGCGCATTGTGGCGTGCAGTTAGGTCATGCCGTCGAGTTCGCGGGCGAACTTGCCGGCTTGAGCGGCATCGGGCATGGCGATGAAAATCGTATCGTCGCCCGCAATGGTGCCAACGATATTTGGCCAGGTTTCTGTATCGAGGGCGATGGCGAGAGTCATGGCATGACCGGGGGATGTCTTGATCACAACCAGGTTTTGAGCGGCTGCGGCCGAGACCATGAATTCGCGGGCGAGTGAGAGGAAATTCGAGGTCTGATTGCCGAGATCGGAATAGCCGTGTGCGGTTTTGACTAGACCGAGTTCGCGAATGTCGCGCGAAAGAGTGACCTGGGTTGTGTCGATTCCCCGCCGCTTGAGAAGCTGCGCCAACTGCTCCTGAGTATGCACTTCCTCTTCGCGAATCAACTTCTGGATTTGCTGGTGGCGCTCCTGTTTGTTCATAGTTTTTCGAGACGGGCTTTCGCTTCGAGCAGAGCGGCGGCTACAGTCTGCGGCGCGGTTCCGCCCGGCACGACGCGGGTTTGCATGCCGTGGCGGGGGTCTTTGAGTATCAAGACAAAGTCAGGGGTGAAATGGGGGTCGAAAGCTTGCAGTTCTTCCGCCGTGAAGGCGGCAGGATTCTTGCCGCTCTTGATGCCGTGGAGCACCAGACGGCCGGCGAGCTTGTGGGCCTGATGAAAGGGGAGCCCGGCGCGCGCGAGCGCTTCGGCTATGTCGGTTGCGACGACCCAGGATTCGGCGCAGGCCTGTTCGGGAATTTCGGGATTGAGGGTGAGGTTGCGGGCGACGATGGCGGCCATGTTCAGGCAGGCGATGGTCTGACCGGCAGCGTCGAAGAGCTGCTCCTTGTCTTCCTGCATGTCGCGATTGTAGGTGAGCGGGAGGCCTTTCATCGTGACGAATAACGCAGAGTAGGCACCGAAGACGCGTCCACACTTGCCACGGATCAATTCCAGCGAATCGGGGTTCTTTTTTTGCGGCATCAGACTGGAGCCTGACGTGACCGCATCACTCAATTCGAGCCAGCGGAACTCTTCGCTGGAGTAGAGGATCCAGTCTTCGGCCAGACGGGAGAGGTGGAGCATGACGAGGTTTGCGGCATGCATGTAGTCGAGGACGAAGTCCCGATCGGCTGAGACGTCCATCGAATTGCGGGTAATCGCCGTGAATCCGAGATCGAGCGCAATTGCCTGGCGATCAAAGGGGAAGGCACTGCCGGCGAGTGCGCCGGTGCCGAGTGGAAGGACGTTGGTGCGGGTGTACGTCTGCTGGAGGCGCTCGATGTCGCGGGCGAACATCTCGAAGTAGGCGAGCAGGTAGTGGGGCCAAAGGACGGCCTGGGCGCGGCGCATGTGCGTGTAGCCGGGGATCGCCGCCTGAGGGTATTTGTTGGCTAGCGTGAGGAGTTCGACGAGCAGGTTTTTGGTGGCGAGGATCGTGGTTTCGATGGTTGTGCGAAGCCAGAGGCGGGTGTCGAGAGAAACCTGCTCGTTGCGGCTGCGGCCGGTGTGGATCTTGTCGGCGAGTTCGCCGGTTTTGAGTTTGAGTTGGCGGATGACGAAGGAGTGGACATCTTCGTCACTGGCACCGTCGAAGTAAGTCGGGTTCTTTGCTTCGAGCTGGATCTCGGCAAAGGCTTTGACGATGCTTGCGCGTTCCCCGGCACTGAGAATTCCAACACTTTCGAGAGCGCGGGCAAAGGCTTGCGAGCCCTGAATGTCGGCTTCGATCAGGCGCTTGTCGAAATGCAGGGACTCGGAAAATTTTTCGAAATACTTATCCTGGCCAGCTTCAAAGCGACCCCCAAAAAGCTTCTCTTGCATCTTTCCTATCCTACGCGAGCAACATCAAGAGCAGAGCTTTTTGGGCATGAAGACGATTTTCAGCCTGATCGAAAACGGCGGACTGTGAGGATTCGATCACGGCATCGGTGACTTCCTGACCGCGCTTGGCGGGCAGGCAGTGAAGGAAGATAGCCTCACGGGAAGCGGTGCTCATCAAGCCGGGATTGACCTGAAAGGGGGCGAAAGTTTTCAACCGATCTGCGGCCTCCGACTCTTGTCCCATGCTCGTCCAGACATCGGTATAGACGACCTGAGCAGCGTGTACGCCAGCGGCGGGATCGTTGGTGACACTGACCGCGCCGTTGCTTTGCCTGGCGAATTGAGTGGCTTGCGCGAGGACATCCGCGTTCGGTTCGTAGCCGGCGGGACAGGCGATGCAAACGTTCATACCCAAACGGGCACCGTTGAGGAGCAGGGAGTGGGCGACGTTGTTGCCATCTCCGACAAAGCAGAGTTTGATGCCGGCGAGAGTTTCAAAACGCTCTTCGATGGTCTGTAGATCGGCGAAGCTCTGGCAGGGATGATACATGTCGCTGAGGGCATTGATGACGGGGACTTTGGACCACGCGGCGAGTTCGTCAATGGTGGACTGCAGGAAGGTGCGGGCGACGATGGCGTTGGTCCAGCGGTCGAGATTGCGGGCGATGTCCTTGACCGGTTCGCGATCGCCGATGGGGCCGATGGAGGTGACGGAGTCGCCGCCGAGTTGCTTGATGGCGAGCTCGAAGGTGAGGCGCGTGCGGAGTGAAGGTTTTTCGAAGAGCAGGCTGAGGTAGCGGTGCTTTAGAGAAGATGCGTATCGGGTTGGATTGCGTTTGAGCTCGCTGGCGAGGTCGAGGAGTTCGCGCAATTCGGGGCCAGTGATTGCAAGATCGGAAGTCAGACCGCCTGAGGCGATCCTTGGGGCCTTTGGCGAGGCATCGGACATGAGAGCGGCGGACATGACTGTATTTTTATTCAACCCTTATGAATAATAATACAACGCGGAGGGGGGGGCGAGGAGTGACATGGAACACGGTAGATGTATGGTTGGACAGTTTGAATGCTCTACAGGCCGAACAGAAGCGATTTCGTCAACTCGGTCATGAATGTTCAATTGTTGTTGTCGATAACGGTTCTACTGATGGTCTTCAAGAAGCACTAAAGCCGTTCAAAGCTCAGGGTTGCAAAATCATCCTGAACAAGACCAATCGTGGAAGCTCAATCGCACGAAATCAGATCATCAAAGAGGCTCAGAAATTAAAGGCCGACATGCTAGTGTTCGTTGACGGCGATATTGAAATCGTCCCCTGGTCAGTGGTTGCGATGTACGACTATCTTGAGGCACATTCAAACGTTCATCATTTGGGTGCTTGGAGTGATCACTATTCAGACGACCGTAACAAGACGACACCCGTATTGACGACGTTAAAGGGATGCCAGATCAACCGCAATTCGGACATCATGTGGAGCCAGTATTCGGTGCGTGTCAACGACTTTGAGACAGTGTGCAA
>JBKJSR010000504.1:0-5912 GCA_046594355.1 Bryobacter sp. | reverse complement strand
CTTTTCTGCTTTCCCTAGCTCTACGTCAAGGCTCTACGCCGACAACGGGGGCAGCAGCCGATTCCTTCAAACTCACATCGAATTTTGACCCCCATTCTGTAATTTTCGAAATTGCGACCTGGGTTGGGGCCTCGCCCGGTCTTGTGAAAGCAGGTCGGCAACCTAATGCTTGAGCGCACTGTGCATGTCGATTCTGTACTATTCAACCACTGAGGATGGCTCGATTCTTGGCCCCATCTCATCGCCCGCTCAACTCCGGCTGGCGACTCCAGATTGTTTCTCCTTCGTCATTACCTATTCATTCTTCGGGCATTATCATTTTAAGCGCCAGCTTGCTGGCAGCCTGAAGATTGATTAAGGAGCAACACTCATGGTGGACGAAATTAAAGATGCGGCTACGGCATCTGAAGACTCAACAGATATGGTCGAAGAAATCGACCCCGTCAATGCAGTGGATAGCGAAGAAGATTCGGCCGACGACGCTGTCGACAATCTGGAGGAAGTAACCAACGAAGCTGCTGAAACGCTTTCCGAATAACATTCCAGAGCAGTTCCCAAATTGGGTCCTGGATTTAGCATCCGGGGCCCGATTCGTTTCTAGTAGACGGATTTGCCTTTGTTCGTGGATTCTTCTTCGGGGACGCCGGCGGCTTTCATGATTTCGCGGAGCGCGGCGATGGTTGGGGGTGACGGTTTGAAATTGCCAAAACGGTAACCCTGCGCAATGGCGAGAGGTGTCCAGCCCGCCTTGTTCTTCTTGTTCCAGACCTCAACTTTTGCGCCACTTTTGGCCAGAAGTTTTGCAGCCTCGCCGTAGTTCTTATAGGCTGCGCCGTGCATCGCGGTTTCACCATTCTTATCGGCCGCGTTGATGTCGTTGCCTAGCTCCAGCGCGACCTTCATCGCCTCTACTACTTCGCTCTCAGTCCCAGCATCTTCACCAGGTGAACGAGTGCCGAGTCCGGCGGCCGCGATTAGCGGAGTTGCGCCATCAGCATTGGGGATGAGCGGATCTGCACCCAATGCCGCTAACTCGCGCATCAGTTCAGAATCGGCGGAGCGGGCGGCGAGTAAGAACGGTGTTGCTCCGAGGGTGTTAAGCGCGGTCATGCCGACGTTGTAGCGCTTGGTCATACGGGCATTGAGATCGGCGCCTTTCGCCTTGAGCTTGCGAACGAGTTCGATGCTGGTCATCGAACCTGAACCCAAGGGAGCGGGATTGTTATCTCCAAGTCCGGGCTTGCGCACGCCGGAGATTGCATGGAGGGCAGTCCAGCCGTTGGCGTCGGCGTTGGGGTTTGCACCCGCGTCGAGCAGAAGCGAAGCGAGTTCGTAATGGGCGTTGGTGACGGCAATGTGGAGCGCACTGGTGCCGACTCGCGGGGCGTTGTTGGCGCGGGTTGCGCCTTCGAGAAGCTGAACCGTTTCGTTTACGTCGACACCGGCTTTTAACAATGCAGTTACGACCGGGGAACGGCCTTCGCGGACGGCAAAGAGGAAGGGCGTATAGCCGGAACTGAGGCGGGAGCGGAAGTCGGCTCCGGCGGCGATCAGCGCTTCGACCACTGTTGCGTGGCCATCGGCGGCGGCCCACATGAGGGCAGTCTGGCCGCGCTTCGCTTCTTTTGCGTTGGGGTTGGCACCCTTTGCGAGTAGTACTTTGACCGCATCCAGCTTACCCGTGCGAGCGGCGGTCATGAGGGCTGTTTCACCACCGGGGAGGGTTGTATTGGGGTCGGCTCCAGCGTTGAGGAGCAGCTCGATCATCGCGGCGTTGCCGTTGGTGCAGGCGATGGCGAGCGGGGTGACACCGTAGCGATTGGCGGCCTTGACGTTTGCGCCTTCGCGGATCAGTTTGGTTGCGCCGACAAGATCGTCGCCGAGGGCGGCGGTGTTAAGGTCGACGCTGGCGGCATATAGGGTTGCGGCTAACAGGATAAGCGGGGTCATCAGATTGCCAACTCGGGGATTTTGCCCTTGCTGTCGGCGAAGGAATCGAGGCGTACGCCGACCTTGTCGAGCAGGGTGAGGTGGAGATTGGCGAGGGGTGTGTTCTCGCGGGACTGTACGTGACGTCCACCAGAGGAGGGTTTGCCGCCAGCAACGAGGATGGGCAGGTTGGTGTGGTCGTGGATGTCGGCGTTGCTCATACCGCTGCCGTAGAGGATGTTCGAGTGGTCGAGGAGGGTGCCGTCGCCATCGGGGGTGGCCTTCAATTTTTCGAGATAGTAAGCGAAGAGCGAGACATGGAAGGCGTTGATCTTGGCGACCTTGGCGAGCTTTTCGGAATCGCCACCGTTGTGCGTGAGCGGATGGTGCGATTCAGACACGCCGATTTCGGGATAGGTGCGGGTGCTGGTTTCGCGAGCAAGCTGGAAGGTGATGACGCGGGTAACATCGCCTTGCATGGCGAGGACCTGGAGGTCGAACATGAGACGGGCATGCTCGGCGTAGGAGGCGGGTACGCCTACGGGCCGGTCGAGATCTTTGATGGATGAACCGGCGGTGGAAGCTTCGGCGCGCTGGATGCGGCGTTCGACTTCACGAACGGTGTCGAGATAGTCGCCGACCTTGGTGCGGTCTCCGGGGCCGAGCTTTCCCTTCAGGCGGGCGATGTCTTCACGGACCCAGTCGAGGAGGCTTGCGTCTTTGCGCAGTTCCAAACTGCGATCAGCGATGGAGCCGCCGTCCCCGAAGAGACGTTCGAAGGCCATGCGGGGGTGGGCTTGCGCCGGGAGCGGAGATGTTGGAGAAGACCAGGAGAGGTTGTTCTGATAGACGCAAGCGTAGCCGTTGTCGCATTGACCGACGACCGTGAGGAGGTCCATCGCAAGCTCTAGCGAGGGCAGGCGGGTGGATTGGCCGATCTGCTGTGCGGCGACTTGATCGACGGTGGTGCCGAGGTAGTAATCGCTGCTCTCGGTCCACTTGGCGGTGGCGGCGCTGAGGAAAGCGGCATTGGAGGTGGCATGCGTGCCGGGGTATGCGTTCTTCAGTTCAAGCTGGTCGATGACCGTCAGATAGTCCCGCACTTTTTCGAGCGAACTGAGGGTGGGAGATAGTTTGCCGAGACGGCCGTTGGCGCTGGTGGGAGTCCACTCCGGGATGTGCGCGCCCATGGGGACGTAGACAAAGCCGAGGCGTTGAATGGGCTTGGCTTGCGCCGATAGTGCCGGGGCCATTGCGTCGAGAAGTGGAAGGGCGAGTGTTGTGCCGAGGCCCCGGAGAAGGGTGCGGCGCGGGAGCGACTTTTTCGTGATGATCATTGGGATCTCCTCGACTGAAATGGCGGACTACTTACTATCCCAAGGATAAACGATGAGAAGCGGTAGTCGCTTGATGCGGCTTGGCGGACGATGCCGCGGACGGCGGAGGCGTCATAAGTTTCGACGCCGCGACCGAGCGAATAAGTTAGAAGTTTTTCGGTGAAGGTGGAGGCGAAAAGTTCGGGCCGGGCGAGCAGGGATTTTTCGAGTCCCGCGATGCCGTTGAACTTACTGCCGTCAGGCAGTCCGCCGCTGATGTCTTCGCTTGCGCGCCAGCGGCCGATGGCGTCGTAATTTTCAAGAGAGAAGCCGATGGGGTCCATGAGCTGGTGGCAGCCATGGCAGGCGGGATTCTTGCGGTGTTCGGCGAGGCGTTCGCGCAGGGTGAGGACCTTACCGATCGTCGCGTTTTCTTTGAGCGCGGGCACATTGGGTGGTGGAGGTGGAGGCGGGATGCCGAGGATGTTGTCTAGGATCCACTTGCCACGGATGACGGGGGAAGTACGCGTCGCGTAAGAGGTGACGGTAAGGACGCTGCCCTGGCGGAGGAGGCCGCCACGGAGGCGATCTTCACCAAGAGTGACGCGGCGATAGTGGCCCCCATAGATGTTGGGGATGCCGTAGTGTTTGGCCAGACGCTCGTTGAGGAAGGTGTAGTTCGCGCTGAGTAGCGTGAGGATGCTGCGGTCTTCGCGGAGGACGCTTTCAAAGAAGAGTTCGGTTTCGCGACGGAAGGCGCGGCGGAGATTGTCGTCGAAGTCGGGGAAGCCGCGCATATCGGGAGTGGCCGAATCGAGGTTGCGGAGGTAGAGCCATTGTTCGGCGAAATTGTCGATGAGGGAGCGGGAGCGTGGGTCGGCGAGGAGGCGGCGCACCTGGCGTTCGAGGACGGCTGGGGTGTGGAGCGTGTTGCGTGTTGCGGCATCGAGCAATTCGTCGTCGGGGATACTGCTCCAGAGAAAGAAAGAGAGACGCGAGGCGAGTTGGATGTCGGGGATGCGGTAGCTGGTGCTCGCGGCTATGCCGGCGGGATCCTGCTCTACGCGGAAGAGGAATTCGGGGCTGACGAGGACGGCTCGCAGAGCCATTTCGATTGCGCCATCGAAGGAGTCGGAGGTACGGGCTTGCTGGTAGAAACGGAGCGGGGCGCGGAGGTCGGCGTCATTCACGGGACGGCGGTAGGCGCGACGTAAGAGAGTTGAGAAGATCGATTTTGCGCAGGCTGCTTCTTCGTTCGGTTTGGTGGGATGGCAGGTTAGAATGCGACGCCGGCTTGGGGTGTCGCCGGGGCCTTGGGTGGTGAAGGGGCCATTAATCGAGACCGAGTAGAGGGCGGGCGTGATGCGCGGGTGACGGTCCATATTGAAGTGAACCGGATAGGGTTGGCGCTCTGTTTCGAGGAGGACGCTTGGCTGCTTGGGAAAGGTGACGCCGATCTGGTGGGGACCAGCTTTGACGGGCACGCGGACGGTGAGGAGTTTGTCTACAGACTGATGATCGCTACCGGCGGGAGGAGGCTTGACAGTGAAGACGCGGAGGCGTTCTCCGTCGAGGACGATCTCGACTTCGTGGGTGCCGCGGATGCCTTCGACCTGTTCGTTGCGGTCGCGGGCGAGGCGGAGGTGGAACTCGTATTCAGCGTCAACGGGGAAGGTGTGCGAGAGGAGGGTGCCACCGCGAGTGCCGAGAGGGAGCTGGTCCAGGTGCTCTTCTTGCGTGAGGTCGGGGCGAAGGGTGATGGTGTCGCCGCCGGGAGATTTGGGAGCGATGCCGATGGCGAGACGGCTGATCTTACGGGCTGCGGCGAGGTAGCTTTCGAGGAGAGTGGGGGAGAGATCGCCGACGGTGAGATTGTCGAAACCGTGACTGGATTCGTCGGCGGGCAAGAGTGAGGAGACGTCGATGTCGAGGGCGAGGAGGTCACGGATGGCGTTGCGGTATTCGGTGCGATTGAGACGGCGGAAGGTGTCGGTGCGGCCAGGATTCGGTTTGAGAGCGGCGGCGTTGTCGAGCTTGGATTCTAGAGATGTGACGAGGGATTTATAAGTCGCTTCGTCGGGACGGGGCAGACCGGCCGGAGGCATCTGGCGGGCACGTAGACGGCGAACGACTTTCTCCCAGGAACCGACGTTGTCGGCGAGAGGGTGAGCTTCGAGGGAGAGGCCGGCGGTGTTGAGCTTGGCGTTGTGACAGCCGATGCAATAACGACGGACGGTGGCGTCTTCGGGAGTGGGTTGCGCCATGAGTGCCGTTGCCAGCAACAAGAGGGGCGTGAAGAGGAGTGGTACCTTCGAGCGGCACTGAATACCAGACTGCATGATTGGACAATATCGAGATTGGATAGCGGGTGTCAAGGAGGCTGCTTGCCACTTTGCGTTGGGAGCATGTGTTTCTAATCGGCTGGCTTTCCTTGACCGGGCGGGATTGGGTTGCTATTCTATGAATGCGGGGTGGAGCAGCCTGGTAGCTCGTTGGGCTCATAACCCAAAGGTCGCATGTTCAAATCATGCCCCCGCAACCAACTAAATGTTGGTTTAGTCAATATCATCGGCCATTCCGGCCATTTTCTCCAAACCCTTTAAAAACAATTGATTGATGGCTCCGGCATCGACGTCGAAGTGTGGTCCATGCCAGACCGTAATTCTG
>JBKJSR010000201.1:0-7173 GCA_046594355.1 Bryobacter sp. | reverse complement strand
CGCAACTGGAACGCCTCCGCCTTCGACGGGATGGGCGTCGGAGGCGGAGGCGTTCCAGTTGCGAATGTTGCGGGCCAGGATATCGAGGTCGGCGGCGGGGAGATTGGCGAAGGCGGGCATGCCGCCCGTTGTGCCCTTCTGGATGATGGCGCGAATGTCGCTCTCCGAAGAGGAGCGGAGACTGCGCATGTCGATGAGATTGGGACCGCGGTCGGTGCCGGTGGCTGTCAAGCCGTGGCAGGCGGCGCAATATTGGCGGTAGGCAGTTGGGAGAGGTTGTGCGGCGAGCGCGATTGCTAGCGGGAAGAAGAGTGCGGCGCGGTGCATAGAGGTCTGATTCTATCGAATTCGTTGGCGGACGGAACTCAGCAATGCAGGAGCAGATTGGGGCAGTGGTGTCATACCTGGCTAAAGCTCAGGTCCAGCCTTCCAGTACGCCAAAACGCCGCACCCACTCGCCTGCCGGTAGTTGGGCCAGCAACTCGGCTATTGTCTGCCCAAGCGCCGGATGTACAAGCTCAGGGACGAGTTCGGCCAGCGGGGCGAGCACAAAGCGACGCTCATGCAGACGCGGGTGCGGCACCTCAATCGCCGGTTCCTTCATTATCAATTCGCCATAGATCAGCAGATCAAGGTCTATAACTCTCGGCCCGTTGCTCAGCGTCCGTTCACGGCCCAAGTCCTGTTCCACCTGGAGAAGGCGTTGCAACAGTGTGCGTGCGTCCAGCTCCGTCGCGACATTCACGACTGCGTTTAAAAACGCGGGCTGGTCGGCGAAGCCCACCGGCTCCGTTTCGTAGATAGAGGAGAGCCGTAAGATGCCGCAGAAGCTGCACATGGCCCGCAAAGCAGTTCGGAGCGACATTTCGCGGTCCCCGAGATTGCAACCCAGAGCGACCCAGGCCTCAGGCATGGCTTTTACGCACCAGTTCTACAGCGGCATAGGCAGCCCCACGACGGGCCAACGCGGCCGGCTTCCGCACCAGAACGCGTACCTGCTCCACGGTGAATTTCGCCAGCAAGATATCAGCGATCGCCCCGGCCAGCGATTCGATCAGATGGAAGGGACGCGCGGTGGCGATCTCTTCGGCATAGGCGCAGACGGAAGAGTAGTTGACGGTATGACCAATGGCATCGCTAGCCGCAGCCGGGGCCAGATCTAGCGATAGTTCGAGATCTACGATCACGGTCTGAGGTGTAGAACGCTCCTCGGCCGTGACACCCAGGAAGCAGCGTAGCGGCAAGGCGGCAATCAGGATGCGATCCACGGTGCCCCCCGCACGGCGTCGACGATGGCGAGGGCACGCCGACACTCAGCTACATCATGCACGCGCACATACTCTGCTCCATTCATAACTGCGGCGCAGACTGCTCCAATGGATTCAGGCAGGCGAGCCGATGGGTCCTTGCAGCCCGTTATGGTGCCGAGGAATGATTTACGGGAAGCGCCGATCAGGATGGGGCAGCCGATGCGCCGGAACTCGCCAAGCCGCCGCAGCAACTCCAGATTTTGTCCGGTGTTCTTGCCGAAACCGATGCCGGGGTCAATGAGAATTTCGTCGATGCCCAACTGCCGGGCGGAGGCAACACGTTCTGCCAGAAAATTGCCTACGTCGGTGACGACGTCGTTATAAGCGGTTTCCCGCTGCATAGTGCGAGGCGTGCCGCGAATGTGCATGAGCACGAGAGACGCGCCATGTTTGCGCACCACTTCCAACATGTGGCAGTCAGCCGCAGCAGTGATGTCGTTCACCATGGTTGCGCCCAGTGAGAGCGCCGCTTCGGCTACTTCAGGCTTGGTCGTATCAATCGAAATCCGAACCGGGACACGTCCAGCGAGGGCTTGCAGCACGGGGCGCAGCCGACGGAGTTCCTCTTCGGATGAAATGGGCTCTGAGCCGGGCCGCGAGCTTTCGGCCCCAAGGTCCAGGATGTCGGCTCCCTCCTCCACCAAACGAAGCGCGTGTGCTACGGCGGACTCCAAGGCCAGGAAACGTCCGCCATCCGAGAAGGAGTCCGGTGTAACGTTCACCACGCCCATGATGCGGGTGCGACCCGGTGTGGCTGCGGAGCTTATCGACTCCGACGATTGCGGCATGCACTCATGTTAACAACTCGTATGGGGGTAGGCTTGCGGCCGAACAAATGCAGTTATCCGTAATGCGCGGACGCCGGTGAAGCGGGTAGAGAGGGTTTGAAGGTTGTTGCCGAGGGCTTTAGCGGGGTCACGTTCAAAGCCTGCGTCGATGTTGAACAGCGGGTGGGGAAGCGCTGGTTGGCGGGTAGGCGATGTCAGCGAGATTGCCGCGAAAGGCGGTGTTGCCGAAACCAAGGGCTTCGCCGGATTGGCCCTCGTACCAAGCCTGGAGCTGCCAGCCAGTGGCGAAAAGGCCGACCAATCGATTGCCGCTCTTCTTAAAAGGGAGTTCCAAAATGCCGGAGAGGGTAAGGCGCTGGGGGAAATCGAGGCCGGAAATGACCGTCTCACCAATCTTTGCCAGTGCGCTAAAGAATGGTGACGCGCCATCTGCTCTTGATAGCGCACTTCCTCGATTTGTGCTACTGGGCGTACCCGGATATCCATCAGCGCTTCGTTTGTGAATTCCGTCAATTCCATCTAAAAATTGATACCAGGAATCATTGGACCTGTTCACCTTGTCAGACTAAATCGTTAAATTTACATGGATTTCGTGGAAGAGCAAATCCGTCCTGAAGGGAGGGGGCGACGAAGAGACCTTCGGAGTTAGTGACGAGGCGGGTAGAGATGTTCGTTTCGTCGTTCGTGATGGTGATGGCGGCTTGGGGGAGGGCGGAAAGGAGGAAGAGGCGGATTACCATGTGAGTCGGAGTGATAGTTGAACACGACGGCTGGCGGCTGCGGCATTGGTTTGGCCAAAGAGCGGGCTCGAAAGATTGCGAAAATCGTCCCCGGCGGCGGTGAGGAACGGGACGTTAAAAATGTTGAAAAGGTCGGTGCGGAATTCGAGGCCGAGCCGTTCGTAGAGACGGACGTGTTTCGACAGAGTCCAATCGAAATTGAGGAGGTTGTTCATGCGCTCGGTGTTACGGCCGCAGGTGCCGTGGTTGCCGAGGAGGGGTTGCACGTATTTGAAACTGGCGGAGTTGGTGGTGCCATTGACGCCGCGAAGAGCGGGGGAGGGGATGGTGGAGCGATCGCCGAACGTGAAGGCGGCACCGCCGGAGACACAGGAGGCGCGGGCGTTATCGAAAGCACCGGAGATGTCGCCGTCCATGTTGACATCCGCGAGTCCGAGACGAGCGCCGCTCATCACGGTGTAGGGGATGCCGGACTGGTACTGATTGATCGAGGCGAAGGTCCAGCCGCCGAGGACGCGGCCAGCGGAGCCTTTCTGCTGCCGATAGAACGGGAGCTGCCAGACATGAGACAGGATGAAACGGTGGGGGATATCGTAAGACGACGGGCCGCGTTCGGCCTGATAGTTGAACTGATCCTGGGCATAACTGCGATCCGTGGTGGCCTGACCGGGGCTGTAGTCGGAGCCGTTATCGATGGAGCGGGACCAGGTGTAGCCGGCCTGAATGGTGAGGCCACGGGAGAGGGTTTTGCGGAACTCGGTTTGGAGGGAGTGGTAGATGGAGCTGCCGTTGTCGCGGATGAGATTGACGGTGTTGAAGCGGGGATCGATGCGAAGGGTGGCCGGGGCGGTGGCACCACCGTTGACGCGCGCGGCGAATTGTTGGAACTGGGTGAGCCGGGCTTGCTCGTCGGCGAGGCTGGTGGCGGGGGCGGGGCGATGAGCGGGGTCAGTGGCGTTGCCGGGTCCAAGCGTGGTGAGGGCGGTGCCTTTGGTGGCAACGTAGGCCACGTCGACGACCATGTCGGAAGCTAGGCGGGTTTGGACGCCGAGGCTGAAGTGCTGGGAGTAGGGATTGCGAAGTTCGGGGAGTTGGGAGGTGATGCCGCCGAGATTGCGGAGAGAGCCGAAGCCGCCAATTTGGCTGGAGAAGTCGCGTTGGACGGCGGCGGTCCCGGCCAGGAGATTGGTGAAGCTGTTCGCGCCGGTGATTTGGGCGGCCGCGAGGCTGCCGGTATAGTTCGTAGGCGGGGTGGTGCGTCCGGCCTGGAGGCCGTTGAAGAGTTGGGAGTCGAAATAGATGCCGTAGCCGCCGCGGACGGCGAATCGGCCGGCGTTAGGATTCCAGGCGAAGCCAAGGCGGGGGGCGGCGAGATTGTAGCGGCCTTCGATAACGGGCTTTGCATTGCGGAAGCCACCGAGAACTCCGACGCCGGCTTGGCCGATGGCGCTGGTGAGGCGGGGGTCGAGGACGGACTGGAGTTGGTTGACTTCGGCGAGGCCACCCTGGAACTCCCAGCGGAGGCCGAGGTTCAGGGTAAGGGTTCGGGTGACCCTGAAATCGTCCTGTAGGAAGAAGCCGTGGTAGTCCATGCGAAAGCCGCGATAAGTGTTTCCGAAGACCTGGGAGAACGCAGCGGGGGTACCGGCGAGGAAGGTATCGAGCGAGGCAAAGTTGTAGACGCCTCGGCGGGAGGAGTCGTTGATCGAGTTGTCCTGAATGCGGCGAAGGTCGAGGCCCGCTTTGAGGATGTGGCGGCCGCGGACGTGAGAGACGACATCGGCTATCTGATAGACATTGAAGAGGCGGCCCTGGGGCCAGAATTGAACGGTACCAAAGCCCGCGAGCCCGGTGACGATGAAACGGGGGGTGACGGGTTCCGTGGCGGGGTTGAAGAGCGCGCTGGCGCGGCCGTAGGAGAGGCGGAGTTCGTTGGTGGTAGCGGGGTTGACGACCCACGTGTCGGCGAGCATGGCGTTTTTGCCTTGAGGATCGAAGGTGGCGTCGAACTGGGGAAGAGAGCCTGCGGTGCGGGAGAAGCTGGAGCCAGCGTTTTGGAAGTAGCGGGGGTTGAAGTTGTGGGTGCCGAGGTACTGGTCGCCGCGAAGGAGGAACTGATCGCTATCGGAGGGTGAAGGGCGAGAAGCGGCGACGGTGCCGATGCGGGGGTTGGTGGTGGCTGCGGTGGGAAGCGGTAACAAGGGGAGAAGGGCGCGAACGTTCGGGTCAGTTACGGTGGAGCGGGCGGCTTCGGTGGGCACGGCGAGGAGGGAGATGGGGCTGGAACCGCGGGAGCGGCGGGACTCCCAGCCGCCGAACAGGAAGGTCTTGTCCTTGCGGATGGGGGCACCGGCAGTGAGCCCGAAGAAATTTTGGCGGAGGGGGGTGGCTTTGCCGGTGGGGTCGAAGTAGTCGCGGGCGTTGAGAGCGGAATTCTGGAGGAAATTGTAGGCCGAGCCATGAAAGATGTTGGTGCCCGAGCGCGTTACCATGAGCACCTGAGCATTGGACTTAACGCCGTATTCGGCGGCCCAGTTGGAGGCGAGCACTTTGAACTCCTGAAGCATGTCGGGAGTGGGTTGGGTGGAGAGGGCGATGCCGCCGAATTCCCAGTCGTTCGCGTCCGTGGAATCGAGTTGATGAGCCGTGGCTTTGGAGCGACCGCCGTTCGCATTCAGTTGGCCGGCCTGGGCGATATTGAGGGTAGTGAGCGAGCCGCCGCGCGGGTTAAATGTCGGTGTGACGCCCGGAACGAGCGTGATCATATTGACGACGTTTCGGCTGCTGTTGGGGAGGGTTTGAATTTCGAGGGCGGAGCGGGTGACGGAGCGGAGGGGTTCGAAGGTGTTGAGGATGGCGGCGGCGGATTCGATGACCTGGACGGTCGAGGATTGCGTCGCGAGCGGGAGGGAGAAGTTTTGGGAAATGGTTTGGCTGGTGACGACGACGAGTTGGACGGAGACGGGGGCGAAGCTATCTTTGACGACTTCGAGGCGGTATAGACCGGGGTTAAGAGCGGCAAAGAAGAATGCGCCCGTGTCGATAGAGACGGTCTTGCGAGCTTGGTTGTTCTCGAGGTTGGTGAGAGTTAGGGTGGCGGCGCCGACCGGATCGCCGGCGGGATCGGAGATGTTGCCCTCAATTCGGCCGGTAGTGTACTGGGCGAACGCGGCAAAGGCGAGGGTAAACGAAAGAAGAAGGCGAATGAACACAACTTCATGATATTGAACGGAAATGACGGCAGCATTTCATTCGCGCGACAGTTCGTTACTGGCGCGGCGGGCGAGACTGCTGAGGGCGCTGACGGCCGCGCTGCAGTTTGCCGCCCGGATCAGCTTGGCCGCCGCCCCTCCCGCGACGTTTCTGGGAGCGTCCTAGTATTTCGTTTCACTAAATGATATTTGTTTCTGCAAGAGCTTGAAAGGCATTCCAGCGGTGGACTACAAGCGATTGATTGATCTCTTCGATCCCTTTGAGAATGCTCTGGCGAAGTTCCTCTCTCGAGAAAACGCGGATCTGTTTGAGCAAGGTGCGTGCCATCTTTCCAAAGAGCGTCTCGACGATGTTCAGCCAGGAGCCGTGCGTAGGGGTCAGTACGTACTTGAAGCGGTTGGGACGCGTTGCCAGAAAGGTTCGCCTCTCTTTGGAAATGTGTGAGGCGTGATTGTCCAGGATCAGGCGGATCGTGCATTCGGGTAGATAATATGCGTCCAGATCCTTAAGCAACCCGATGAACTCAATGTTCCGGTGCCGCTCCTCGACGCAGCCTCGTCAGAATCGACCACGTCCCATGCCGGATATACTCATGATCGCGAGCGAAGGTGGGGGATCGGCGGCAAGTCCGGAGCGGTATTGGCGATCGCCTGCACGCCCGGTTTCTCATCCATCGAAACCGTGATGACGTTGGACCGCGCACTGCCCCGGGCGGCGACTCCGTTCTCCATCGCCACCTCTTTATAAACCAGTGAAACTATGCGCGCTGTGTTTCGAAGTCGGGATCGCGACGCTCCAGGTAGTACCTGATCTTATGAGGCTGCAGTTCCTGCGTGGTGAGAATTCGCTGGACGGTAGCCTTGCCAGCCTTGGCCAGCGTAGACACTGTCCATAAATCCGCCGCATAGCCCAGATCCTTGGGCTTGAAACACGCCAGATGCACGACCCAGGCTTTGGCATCATCGGTAATCACCGCTTCCCGAGCCTTGTGCGGGGTGTCCTTTATCCCGACTTTCACGCCCATCTGCAGCGCCTTGTCGATCCACTTGAGTACGCTCTTTCGCGTTGTCTTCAGTGCGCGTGCGATCTTCGTCACCGTCTCGCCCGCCTGGTAACTTAACA
>JBKJSR010000146.1:0-6576 GCA_046594355.1 Bryobacter sp. | reverse complement strand
TAAATGCCGAAGCACTCCGCGAGAACAACGTGTCATAGGTGTCTTCGATAGGCCCGCCCGGCGTCCGCCAGCGATTCGGCCAAGTGGTCGGCCCGGCACTTCCGCTTGCTTCGGTGTTGCCCTTCGCCGTAATCACTTCATACACAATGTCCTTGATCGACTTGTTCTGCGACACACTTGATCCGATCCAGCCGTGAAAATTGTTCCGCGCCCCCTGCGTCTGCGCCTGGTAAGAATTCGTTCGCGCATTCTGCAGCAGGTCTCCCCACCACATCGTCCACTTGTCCGTGAATTCCTTCGAGTACAGCAACTGGTCGATCAGTTCGCTGCGCTTGCGTTCGTTGGTATCGAAAACAAAGGCGCGGTATTGTTCGATCGTCGGAATCCGTCCCGTCAGATCGAGATAGATGCGCCGCACGAATTCTTCATCCGTCGAAAGCTGTGCGCTCGGCACACCCGCCGCAGCCAGCTTGCCAAAGATCGCTTCATCGATAAAGCCTTTGCGTTTAATCGTTCCCGGCGCGGCATTGCGGCTGGCAGTGCTGTTGCGCCCTACCTTGAGAAAAAGCAATCGCTCGTTGACGATCTCCCTCACCCGAGCTTCGCGCGCGACAAATTCATCCGGCTCCGCCTTAAAACTGCAATTCGCTCCACCCATCTCCGTGAGCGGAGCAATCGCTGCCTGTTCTTGCGCAATTGTGGCTGGCAGAAAGCTGAAAGCCAGTATTACGGCAATCAACTGTTGTGGCGACACGCCTCTGTGTCGAGGCTTCTGGTATTGCATCGTTCCCCCCGTTATGCCTTACGGCTGCGCTCAGTATAACGGAACGGGGGAGAATAAGAGATGAACCGTTAGTACTGCCCGGCGGCGATTACCGGATAATTTTCGCGGCGAAGGCGTTGGGGGATGGCGCCGCATTGCCGCGTGTGGTGCCGTCCGTCGTCTGCATGTCCATGGAACTCGTATACCCAGCCACAAAAAGCAGGCGTGGATTCGCCGGATCAAAACTCACCGCATTGATCACATCCGTGGAGCTGCCCCCAAAGTACGACATATATTCGAGCCCGTCCGCTCCGGCAACCGCAGTATTCAAAACCGCCACCATGCCGTCGGCAAAGGCCGACGATGGACTCTTCTTCACAGCATTGCTCGTAACCGGCAATAAACCGGACATCGAATAACCGGCCAGGGCAACCCGTGTATTGTCGATGAGCGACATCCCATAAACGAACTCAAAGCCCGTCCCGCCCACATAGCTGCAATAAAGCAGTGCCCCTGCGCCTTCCGCCAACGGATCGATCTGCATGACAAAAGCATCAGTCCCGCCAGCCAGACTCCGCTGCGCCGCATTCGCCGTCACCCGCAGATCTTCGCTAAATGTAATCCCCGAAATCCAGATTTTTCCGTTGCCGTCGATTGCCAGACCTCTTGCCTCATCGCTGCGGCTTCCACCCAGCAAAGTCGAGTAAAAGAAAGAGTTGATTCCCTTCACGGCCGGATCGATTCCCGCCAGATACCCATCGAAAAAGCCCGTCGAACTGGTCCGAATTCCGTTGTCCGTAAGCGGAAAATCATCCGAGCCTGTCGCCCCGGCAAACCAGATCCGGTTGTTTCGGTCAATCGCAACCGCAACCGCAGTGTCGTTGCCACCGCCACCGAAGTAGCTCGCATAGCCGAGAGTATTCTCCCTCGGGTTGAAATAGAACAAGAACGCATCCGAATTTCCACGCCGATTCGGCTGCGCGCCACTCACTGCGCCAGGAATCCCATCCGCAGTCGTCGTCCCTACAACCGCTATATTCCCTGTCGGCCCAATCGCGAGCGCCTTCGCCAGTTCACGCTCTAGCCCGCCGTAATAAGTGCTGTAGGTTAAAGACAAAGCGCCCCCCTGATTCGGATCGACGATCGAAACGAACACGTCGAAGTCGCCACCGGCGATGTTCTGAAAGGGTGTTCCCGCAATCGGGAAATTCGCGGAATTCGTGATGCCTGTCAAAACCACACGGCCTTGGGCGTCCAGCTTCATATCGGCCAGTTCTTCTCGATCCACTCCGCCAATCCAGGTGAAGAACAGGGTCGTCGCGCTGCCATCCGGATTGATCCGGAACTTGACCAAAAAAATATCCGTCTTGCCTGCGTTGGTGAGCTGATACGGCTCATTCGGGCCATAAGCTGCATACTTGCCCGAGGAGTGTCCCGCCACCCAGACATCGCCGGACGGCTCGACGACCACACTGGTCGCCACATCGAAATCACCACCGGGCAAGTAGCGCGACCAGCCAAGGGTACTGGTCGATTGAGCTTGAAGCGCAGCCAGACAAAGAAAGGAGAGAACGTAAAAACGGACGAAGGAATTCATAATTGAACAGAAGCAGACGGATCTACCACCTACTAGGTTGCCACATTCGGAGCCGTTATATCGTAGGCGACGCAGGAACGGTGGAACGATTTTGATTTTTCTCCCCAAAATCGCGTACGCCACGCAACATAAACCAACGGATAGGCCTTACCAATCCATTGCAACGAAGTCCTCTCATCAAATGCAGCGCAGATCCTCGGGTCGTCCAGCCATTCCTCGTAGGCCAACACTCAAAAGACCGCAGCATTGGCCAGATTGCTCGGATCGATTTCTCAGGCGATGCTGCATTTTATACCGGTGCGGGATTACCTGATCGCTTATGCGCCGGATCAAAATCCGCTCGAGCACATTGAATCGCAAATATTCCGAACTTCCCGAGCCGCGTTCGCTTGATTCATGTCCACCACGTTGGTGACTGTCAGCACTATCTCGGCGACTTTTGCGATCACCTGCGGAAGAAACTTCCGCAGGTGGACTCCGACTTTGGAGCAACTTCAAAGTGGACCCCATTGTCATAACCAATTCTGTACAACCCGGAAGCTGGCCACCTGTTGATTGAGATGCAGGTAATTGAACTTGCCGGCGCGGGTCCCTGAAAGATTGAGGGGCATTTCCAGCTCCAACGGCTTGCCGGAGTTGTGAGCAAACGAAAAGGCGAAGTCCACAGAACTGCCTGGAAGCTCCGGCTCACTCGAGGCAGGGGTTGACGATGTTCAGTCCGCGCATCCGCGAGAAGTCCCTATCGGCTGACCACAGTTCGCGCACGCCGCTCGAGCGGCAGATCGCGTGAATGCGGGCGGCATGTACTTGCGCTCCGGCGAGTTTCCCGCCCAGGAAGGTCGCCCGCAGCTCGCTCCAGTACCCGGTCGATTCGGGCAGCAGGCGCAGAGTAGGTGATTCCATCCAGATCTCCACTTGCAGGATCGCGATTTCAGGCGGGCTCGGTGGCTTGAATATCTTTGGATTGGTCGAAACCGAAAGGAATTCATGCACGCAGGGCCAAGGGATTCCCCAAGGCGCGGTCCCTTCGGCTAAGCGCTGGATGGCCAAGGCGGCTGCCTTGTGATGGGGCGAGTCCTGCCGGTGCGCATATATCAGAATGTTCGTGTCGACGGCTGTCATGGACGGAGAGAGCCGTCTTCGTCCTCATAGGCCAGCGCCGTAAGGTCTGTCCACTTCAAACCAGTTTGAAGCCCTTGGCCGCTCCCGAAACTTCCGTCGCGAAGACGAAACTGCTTGGACTCGGTCCTGGTTCTAGCTTCTACAACCGCACGCAAGCCTTCCTCGACAAGAACCCGGAAGCTGAGCCCCTCTCTCGTAGCCAGGGCCTTGGCCTGCTTGAACAGAGGATCCGCGATTTCAACTGTAGTCTTCACCAACCCATATCACCATACTGTAGATATGGGTGGTATGGGTCAAAACACTCCCAGCCGATGTGAACTTTATCATTCACGAATATTTTCAGAAATCTTTTTAGCCAAAAGGCCATATTTTGGCAATTTTCGGCGCGCCGCACCATAAAGTCCATCCGTCCCCCGGCTACCGTATGACCGATGGAAAACCAAGCCCCAAATACGCAACCGATCCAATGCCAATCGGTCCACTGGCCCGCGAACCCCGCAAGGCAACCGACGCTCCGCCTCTTCGGTCGCCACCAACTTCACCAGCAGCTCCGCTTCTATCAAAACTCCCGTCTCAGCGCGACCGTCTCCCCGCCCGAATCCAGCGAACCATCAAACTTCACATTTATTTTCGAAGAGCTTTTGGCAATGTCGACGGCTGCAATCCAAGCCAGAAATGAACGGCAATTCATGACGCGAATGTTAATCTGGAAGCACCCCAAAAAATGTGGATAGTAAAACTGGCGCTGAGCCGACCTTATACCTTCGCGGTGATGGCGGCACTGATTGTCATTCTTGGCGCCGTATCCATCAAATCGATGCCCACGGACATCTTCCCGGACATCGACATCCCGGTTGTGAGCGTGATCTGGAGCTACGCCGGCATGTCGCCGGAAGACATGGAGAAGCGCGTCGTCACATCGTTCGAGCGTGCCATCACAACCACCGTCAACGACGTCGAACATATTGAAAGTCAGAGCATGCCCGGCTATGGGGTAGTGCGCATTTTCTTTCATCCCATCGTAAAAGTGGAGCTTGCGGTCGCACAACTGAGCGCCATCGCCAATTCGATCACGCGGGTAATGCCACCCGGTATGTTTGCGCCCTTCATCATTCGCTATAACGCGGCCACGGTGCCCATCCTGCAACTCGCGCTTTCGAGCAAGGTGCTGAGCGAACAGGCAATTTATGACCTTGCAAACTCGCAGATCCGGATTGGCCTGGCAACCGTGCAGGGCGCTTCGGTTCCTCTACCTTACGGCGGCAGGTCCCGGCAAATCATGGTCGATCTCGATCCCGGCGCTATGCAGGCCAGACGGCTTTCGGCAATCGATATTTCAACCGCGCTCTCGGCGCAGAATTTGGTGCTGCCAAGCGGTACGGCAAAGATCGGAACCAATGAATACAACATCCGTCTGAACGCCAGCCCCGAGACGATTGCCGAAATGAATCGCCTTCCCGTCAAGGAAGTCAACGGCACAATGGTCTACCTCAAGGATGTCGCCCAGGTTCGGGATGGCTATTCGATCCAGGTCAATGTTGTCCGCCAGAATGGAGCCCGTGGCGCACTGCTCACCATTCTCAAGAACGGCAATGCCTCGACACTAGATATCATCGAAAAGGTTCAGAAAGAACTCGACCGCCTGCAGGGCGTGATTCCGAAAGAGCTAACCATACGCCGCATGTTCGATCAGAGCATCTTCGTGCGTGCTTCGATCGACGGAGTTGTCCGCGAGGGAATGATTGCCGCAGTACTCACCGGCCTGATGATCCTGCTCTTTCTTGGAAGCTGGCGCAGCACCATCATCGTCTGCGTCTCGATCCCGCTTTCGATCCTGACATCCATCTCCATCCTCTACCTGTTTGGTCACACGAGCAACGTCATGACCCTCGGCGGACTAGCGCTTGCGGTCGGAATCCTTGTCGACGACGCGACGGTCGAGATCGAGAACATCCACCGCAACAGGCATATGGGCAAGCCTCTAATCCGGGCCATACTCGACGGCGCGCAGCAGATCGCCGTCCCTACCTTTGTCTCCACGCTATCCATCTGCATCGTCTTCGTTCCGGTCATTTTCCTCACCGGAACCGCCAAGTTTCTCTTCACCCCGCTCGCCCTCGCGGTCGTCTTCGCGATGATGGCCAGCTACATGCTAAGCCGTACCATCGTGCCGGCCATGGCGCATTGGCTGCTCTCGAGAGAGCGGGAGAGCGGCCTCATCTGGCGCACTCATCTGGGCTTCAACTGGCTCTTCGATAAGTTCAAAAACTCTTACTCGGAAGCCCTCAACTGGGCGCTCTCCAACCGGGCGATTGTCTTCGGCTGCTTCTTTGTGTTCGTCGCCTTTTCAGGCTGGCTCGCAACGAATGTGGGAGAAGACTTTTTCCCCGAAGTCGACGCCGGCCAGTTCCGCCTGCATGTTCGAGCTTCAGCCGGGTCGCGCATTGAAGAAACCGAGAAGCTTTTCGCACAGGTAGAGCAGGTCATCCGTCAAGTAGTCCCCGCAAAGGAGCTCGATAGCATTCTAGACAACATTGGCTTACCGATACTCGGCGTCAACCTCGCCTATACGGACGGGGCTACGATCGGACGCTTTGACGGCGAGATCCTCGTGAGCCTGAAAGATCGCGAGAGCCCGACCAGGACCTATGTGCAGAAGCTGCGCCGCAGGCTTGTGGACGAGTTCCCGGACGCGGAGTTCTTCTTCCAGCCGGCCAACATCATCAACCAGATTCTGAACTTCGGCAAGCCCGCCCCCTTCGATATCCAGGTCGTCTCGCGCAATCGGGTGGCCGCCCTCAAGACCGCTCGTGAGATCGAGCACAAGGTCAGACTGATCCCCGGCGCGGTGGACGTCCACTTGCATCAGTTGGCAAACTACCCGGACATCCAGGTGAATGTAGATCGTGCAAAGGCATCCGTACTCGGCCTGACACAACGCGATGTCGCCAACAGTCTGCTCGTGAGTTTGAGCTCAAGCGGACAGACGCAGCCCAACTTCTGGCTCGACCCAACCAACGGCGTCAGCTACCAGGTCACGGCGCAGACACCACAGAACAGGATCGAAGACCTCGAAGACGTCACACACACACAG
>JBKJSR010000084.1:0-4283 GCA_046594355.1 Bryobacter sp. | reverse complement strand
AGGAGTTGAAGGTGAATCCACCAGGAATTATGTCCATTGGTGTGCAGATGCGATAGATACCGGATTCGACTTCGTCAACACGCGTGCCGGTTTCTTGATTTGTGATCATTTGCGGTTTCCTTTTTTTCTCGTTGATGTTATTGCTACTGCGTGTCGGCGGAAGGGCCGTAGATGCCCGGCACAGTACCGCCCATCGCACGCAGGTAAGCGCTCAATTGGCCACGGTGGTGGACCGAATGCTTTGTGGTCATCACAAGAAAATTGATTCCGGGTGCCTGGATCATGCCGAGCAGGTCAATGACGTTGGTCAGCTTCTCGCCGGACATTGCGCGCACGCGGTCCAGGGCGGCTGGAACCCCCTGCTGATAACGGGAAACTCCATCGGCCGGACTCATGATGCCGCAAGCGTCAGAATCGTCGGGAGGATGCGTAAATTCGCCGTTGGCGATGCAGTTCAGCAGCCACTCGTCTTCGAGCGCGAGGTGACGAACTAGCCCGAGAGCGGACTTGGACTTCGGGTCTGGCCGGTAGTCGAGATGGCCGTTGGGAACCGCCGCAAGGACGCGCAGGGTTGTCTGCATTTCGTTCTGGAAATCGGCGATGAGAAAATCAGCTACAGTTTTTGCTTCGTTGGAATTCACAGGATGTTCCTCTTTTTTGATTGATTCCTGGTGTCCTAGCGGACTGCTTTGGGCAAAACCGCCCGCCAGATAATCGGATGTGTAACGACAAGGCGTCTCGTTACACATAAAATATGTGCTGATGATTGTTGAATTGAACGATTCTGAGTTGGTGCTTCAAATCGGCGCTGGAAACGACCCTGAAGCAGAAGCCGAACTGTTCCGCCGGATGGCTCCGCGCGTGAGGCTCTATGGATTACGTCACTTGCGAGACGAACAGGCATCGCAGGATCTTGCGCAACAAGTTTTGATCACGACACTGGAAGCCCTGCGGGCAGGCCGGCTGCGTGAACCGGAGAAGCTCGCATCTTTCGTGCTGGGAACCTGCCGCATGACGGTGCTAGACCTGCGCCGTGGGGCGCAGAGAAAAGAACGACTGCTCGAACAGTTTGGGAGGGCTCAACTGGCACCGGTCCAGTCGTTGATGCCGCAACTTGACCATGAACAACTGACGCGGTGTATGCAGAGGCTGAAGGAGCGCGAACGGGCAGCGGTCGTTATGACTTTCTACGATGAAAAGACTGGCGCGGATGTGGCCAGCTTTCTGGGCGTTTCTGAAGCCAATTTGCGGGTGATTCGCCATCGGGCTATCCACCAACTGCGTGATTGCATGGGGGTTGCCACATGAAGTGCTCCCATCCCATTGAGGCGGCAGATCTCGCCGATTATTGGCTCTCGGCGTTGCCAGGATCCGAAGAAGAATCTATCGAGCTGCATCTGTTCGAATGCGACGGGTGCGCCACGCGGCTCGCCGAAGTGATAGCGATCGCCGAAGGAGTTCGCAAGCTGGCGAGGGAGGGCTCCCTGCGAATGGTTGTCAGCGAATCCTTTTTGGAGCGTGCCGCAGAGGGAGGTATGCGGATTCGTGAATACGCTCCTCCGGCGGGAGGCAGTGTCCAGTGCACGGTGACAGCCGAAGACGACATGCTCATCGCAAGGCTTGCTGCAAACCTTAGAGGGGCAAAACGAGTCGATCTCAGTTTGTGTGATGAGCTTGGCGTTGAACAGCTCCGGTTGGCGGACATCCCTGTTCCGTCGGGGGCAGGCAACGTTGTCTACCAGGAATCGATCACATTTGCGAAGGCGATGCCTACGAACATAATGATCGTGCGCTTGATCGGCTTTGATGAAGCAGGCGGTGAAGGTCTGCTCGGGGAATATGCTTTCCACCATACGCGCACTTTGCCCGGCCAAGGTGTCTGGTAAGCGCTCGTTACGGATTGTTCTCTGTCCAACGGGGTCTGGCTGGCGTGTTAAGTTGGGTTCGGAACTTTATGGCACTTTATTTTTTTATTCTTATGTCAGTGGCGATGGCCGGGCTGGGGCAGGATCATCGCGGATGGAAGGATTATGGCGGGGGGGCCGATGCGGCTCAGTACTCGTCGCTCAAGCAGATTGACCGCTCGAATGTCTCGAAGCTCGAAGTGGCCTGGACTTATCCGATCGGGGAATCGAAGCGGATGTTTTTCAATCCCGTCATCGTTGATGAACTCATGTATGTGATGGGAAAGAATAGCTCCATTGTTGCCCTTGAGGCCAAGAGCGGCAAAGAGGTTTGGACTTATGCTCCTCCCGCCGATACCAAGATCATTACGAATCGCGGCATCAATTATTGGGAGAGTAAGGATCGAAGCGAGCGGCGATTGCTGTTTGCCAGTAATCATGCATTGCGCGCTATCGATGCGCGGACCGGGAAGGCCATCGCCGATTTTGGCGTTGGTGGGAGTGTGGATCTGAAGCTGGGGCTGGGCAGGGACCCGAAGCTGATTCCGCTGGTGCAATCGACTACGCCGGGACGCGTTTTTGAAGACTTGATTATTTTGGGTTCGGCGACGAATCAGGGTTATGGATCGGCTCCGGGAGATATTCGTGCGTTTGATGTGCGGAGTGGAAAACTGGTTTGGAGTTTTCATACAGTTCCGCGTCCGGGCGAGTTTGGTTATGAGGGATGGCCTAAGGATGCCTGGAAGACGGTGGGTGGCGCGAATGTGTGGAGCGAGATGTCGGTGGATGAGAAGCGCGGCATTCTGTTTGCTCCGACGGCTAGCGCGAAGTACAACTTTTATGGGTTGGACCGGACGGGGGCGAATCTGTTTAGCGACTGTCTGCTGGCGCTGGATGCGCGGACGGGCAAGAGGCTTTGGCATTATCAGATGGTTCATCACGACATCTGGGACTATGACGATTCGACGGCACCGAAGTTACTCACCGTGAAGCATGGCGGGAAGCAGATCGATGCAGTTGCTCAAGTTAGTAAGCAAGGGTTTGTGTGGGTATTCGACCGTGTTACGGGTAAGCCGCTGTGGCCGATTGAAGAACGTGCGGTTCCGAAGAGCGATATGCCGGGGGAGCAGGCGTGGCCCACGCAGCCTTATCCGACGAAGCCGCCTCCGTTTGCGCGGCAGACATTTACGGTGGATGATTTGAGCCCATTTTTAAGCGCGGCGGACCGGTCGAAATTTCGCGATCAGATCCAGAGTGCGCGCAATGAGGGGTTGTTTACGCCACCGGCGAAGCGGGGCACGATCCAGATGCCGGGCAACAATGGCGGTGCGAATTGGGGTGGCGCGGCGGTGGATCCATCGAATGGAACGCTGGTAGTTGTGTCGAAGGATTTGCCTTGTCTGTTGAAGCTCGACAAGAAACAGGACGAGGTGCCGGGGATGACGGCGGAGGAGCGATTTGAGAGCGCGTTTGGATTCATGATTGCGAGCGACGGATTGTCGGCGATCAAGCCGCCATGGACTTCGCTTACCGTCTACGACTTGAACGAGGGGACTATCAAGTGGACACAGCCGCTTGGTGAAGTGCCGGAGCTGGCGGCGAAAGGAATCAAGAATACAGGGACGCATTATCCGAAGGTGGGTCCGGTGGTGACTGCGGGGGGATTGATCTTTACGGGGACTCGCGACAAGAAGGTTCGGGCCTTTGATATCGAGACTGGGAAGCTGCTGTTTGAGCATGAGCTGGCAGCGGCGATTGAAGGGATTCCGGCGGTTTATGAGATTGGCGGGAGGCAATATATTGTGTTTTGCGCGTCGGCCCAGGCAGGATTGATCCCGGCGACGCAGGGGCCTATCGCAGGGGCTTATGTAGCGTTTGCGCTTCCGGCAGTGCGGTGATTTTGAGGTTGCGAAACCAGACATCGCAGGCGTGATTCTGGAGAGCGATGGCGGAGGAATGGCTCTCTTTGAGGTTGTAGGCGACGAGGCGTTCTTCGTTGATCCAGTGTTCGACTTTGAGGCCGCGTTTGGTGAGCCGTGCGGTGTTGAATTCATCGACGCGGAATTTGGCTTTGTGGGCGGCGGGGATGGTGTTGTAGAGGGAGCCGCACTGTTTGAGCGGACCTTTTTGCGCGTCGGGATTGTCGTTGTCATCGACGAGATGGAACTCGGGACCACGGGCGCGAATGTGAAAACCTTCGAGGTCTTTGGGTTGCCATTTGTCCCAGCGCTCGAGCTGGTATTTAACGCCGCTGTTGCCGGCTTTGGGCATGCGCCACTCGAAGGAGAATTCGAAATCGTCATAGAGCTTGACGGTCTTGATGTCCTGGAAAGTGGGGAGGCCGCCGATGGATTTGAGGCAGCCGTCTTCGATGCGCCA